>NZ_AULM01000037.1 GCF_000422285.1 Desulfatiglans anilini DSM 4660 | reverse complement strand
GAAGCGCGCCCTGAGGGCTTCGGTCAGCTCCGCCGGCGGAAAGATCTCATCGGCCTTCAACAAAGCCCCCAGCATGGTGGTGTTGGTGATGGGAAGCCCCAGTTCTTCGAGGGCGATCCGCGTGGCATCGACCGTGGCGATCGCATCCAGGATGCCCAGCTCCGCCCGGATCTCCATGCCCGTGTAGCGCGTGTTGCTCACGATCACCCCGTCTTCTTTAAGCCCGGCGGTGACGTCCACCAGACGAAGAATCGACGGGTCCAGCACCATGACCAGATCGGGGTGGTTCACATTGGTCCGCAAACGGATCGGCCTGTCGTCGATCCGGCAAAAGGCCACCACCGGGGCGCCTCTTCGCTCGGGGCCGAAGCTCGGGAAGGCCTGGGCATACCGCCCGAGATGGATGGCCGTCCGAGCCAGCAGCTCCGCCGAGGTGACCGCCCCCTGCCCGCCCCGGCCGTGAAAACGCATCTCGATCATCGAATTTCTCCTTTGTTCGTTCCTCGCCGGAGAAGCATGCACCCTTCCAGGAAAAGACCGACGAAGCTGGAAATCCAGTCGGCCTGCCGCCGTTTCTGTGCAAGCGGACGGCGGTGTCCGCCGCAGGACACAGCCTGTGCAAGCGCAGAAACACAAGGCCAAACCACCCGGGAATACCGAGGAACCGTCCGACCGGCTGGAGATGAATTTGCATATACTGTGCCCAACCCCTCCAAAACGAGGAACCGGCAGAAAATCGCACGGGTCTGTCCAGCGCATGCCATAAGAGCGTCGTGGTTTTTGAATGGAAAAGATGTTCGTTTGAAAAGTAATTGCCGCTATGAACAAATGCCGAACAGATTACTCGCCTAAAAGGATCAGCCTATTTCGTTTCCGCTAAGACAAAGCGATTTTTTTCAACGGCAAGCGATAGAATTTAAAAGAGTATTGACAGAAAACATTTCTTAGACGATATAGAAGCTAATGTGTGGCCTATACCCATTGATGCGTATAGTCAACAGAAAAAGGCAGTGATTTTCATTTTGGCATTCGTCTTTTCTTTCACCCGGTAGATTTTCGGATGCGTTGCGCCGATGCGAATGAATCAGACCTGCCAAATCAACATCCTGCGAGCTGTTCGAACTCCGACGGAGGCGGTCCGCCATGATAGCCGATGCAGTGCAGGGTCTTTTGAGACAGGCCGGTATCACGGTCAACGGACCCGAACCATGGGATATCCAGGTCGAAAACCGGCGCTGGCACAGCCGGGTCTGGCGGGGTCAGAGCCTCGGGCTCGGCGAGTCCTACATGGACGGCTGGTGGAACTGCCGCCGCCTGGATGAGATGTTTCACCGGCTCCTGCGCGCAGGCACGGAGGAAAAGGTCAAGGGAAACCTGCGCTCCATGATGCTGTCGGTCCCGGCCGCCCTCTTCAACCTGCAGTCCAGGGCGCGTTCCCGCATCATCGCCGAACACCACTACGATCTCGGAAACGACCTCTTTTTTTCCTTCCTGGATCCCTACAACCAGTACAGCTGCGGCTACTTCGAGAACACCCGGGACCTGGCCGAGGCCCAGCGGAAAAAGCTGGACCTGATCTGCCGCAAGCTGAACCTGACCGCCGGGGACCATCTGCTCGACATCGGCTGCGGATGGGGCGGACTCGCCCGGTTTGCCGCCGAGCGCACCGGCTGCACCGTCACCGCCGTGAACATCTCCCGGGAGCAGCTCCGCTTCGCCAGGGAATTCTGCAAGGGTCTCCCGGTGCATTTTCTGGACAAGGATTATCGGCTCATCAAGGGGCGTTTCGACAAAATCGTCTCGGTCGGCATGTTCGAGCACGTGGGCCGTAAGAACTATCGCACTTTCATGAAGACGGTCCACCGCTGCTTGAAGGACGACGGCGTCTTTCTGCTGCACACGATCGGCGGCAACCGGTCGCGCATCGGCTGCGACCCCTGGATCACCCGCTACATCTTCCCGAACGGCATGCTGCCGAGCATCGCGCAGATCGCCCGGGCCGCGGAAGATCTCTTCGTGATAGAGGACTGGCACAGTCTCGGCCCCCACTACGATGCCACCCTGATGGCCTGGCACGAGCGTTTCCGGCGGGCCTGGCCGAAGCTGGAGGGCCGGTACGACGAGCGGTTCAGGCGCATGTGGGAATACTACCTGCTCTCCTGCGCCGGCGCGTTCCGCGCGCGCAGCATTCAGCTCTGGCAGATCGTCATGACCAAGACCGGTCTCGGCACGACTCAGCCGCTATGCAGATTCTGATTTATCCGCCCTGAGGCTGAAGCTTCCGGTCCTCCAACCTGCCCCGGCCAGGTCCGGGGGATGGCGCATACCCTCTCCGAGGCCGATACCGCTTCGCTGCGCTGAGAACCATCGCCTCAGCAAACGCCGGCGGTCCGGCACGGGATCGTCCATTGCGGTGACGTCTGAACGAACCCTTCATTTGAAAAGCTGCCGCTCGGGGCCTGTCCAAACCCGAGAACGGAAGGCGGGAAACGGGGGAGTCTTGGGCCAGGCGCGTAAGGAAAAACTCCGAAATATCACATTCCTGGGTTTTTCAGTCGTCATCGGCATCCTGGCCGCCTCAGGCGCCGTCCTTTTTCGGACCCTCATCGAGCTTTTCCAGAATCTCTTCTGGGCCTCAGGCACAACCTTCCTCGAAAAGCTCATCCATTCCCCCTGGTGGCTGAAGCTGCTGGTCCCCACCGCCGTAGGATTGTTCGCAGGCCCCCTCATCACCTTCCTCGCACCCGAGATCAAGGGTACGGGCGTACCGGAAGTCATTTTTTCGGTCGCAGCCCGGGAGAGCACCATCCGTCACAGGGTCACCCTGTTGAAGTCCGTTATCACGAGCCTGCTCATAGGCGGCGGCGCCTCGGTCGGCAGGGAGGGCCCCATCGCACAGATCGGCGCTTCGGTCGGATCATCGATGGCGCAGCTTTTCAAACTCGGGCCGGAGATGAGGCGCGCTTACCTGGCTGCGGGCGCGGCCGCGGGCATCGCCGCGACCTTCAACGCCCCGATGGCCGGCACCCTATTCGCCGTCGAAATCATTCTCCTGGATATCGAGATCGTCTACCTGAGCCACATCGTCATATCCGCCGTGACGGGCTCCGTCCTTTCGCGCCTGTTCTGGGGGGAATTTCCCGCCTTCAACGTGCCGGTCTTCCACCCCTCCCACCCGTGGGAACTGCCCATATACCTGCTCCTCGGCTGTCTGGCGGGATTTGCGGCAATCGGCTTCGTCCGCATGATCACCTTTGCCGACGCGGCCTTCCAGCGGATTCCGATTCCGGACTGGACCAAGCCGGCCCTCGGCGGATTGCTCCTGGGCTGCCTCGCCCTCAAACTCCCGGAGGTGATGGGCGTCGGTTACGACTCCATCAATGCAACCCTGGACGGGACGCTGAGCTTGAAGATGGCCTTCATCCTCCTCGCTGCCAAAATGGCGGCCACTTCCCTATGCATCGGCTCCGGCATGAGCGGTGGGATATTCGCCCCCTCCCTCGTCCTGGGAGCGACTCTGGGCACAACCATCAGCCTGGCCCTCAGCGGTTTTTTCCCGGAACTGGGACTGAGTCCGAGCAACTATGCCCTCGCAGGCATGGGCGCGCTCGTCGCAGGGAGCACCCTGGCGCCCATCACCGCCATCATGACCATTTTCGAAATCACCTACAATTACCGGGTCATGCTCCCCCTGATGGCCGCCTGCATCAGCAGCACATTGATCGTGAAGTACTTCCTCGGATACTCGGCCTACGAGATGAAACTCCTCAAACGGGGCGTGAACATCGTACGCGGTCATGATGTGGGGATACTGCGAAGCCTGCGGGCAAGGGAGTTCATGGACCGGGAATTCGAGAATTTGAAGGATGCCACCCCGATCATGAAGATCATCGAAAGGTTCATGCAATCCTCATATCCCCATTTTGTCGTCTTGAACGAGCAGGACGCCCTCGTGGGGATGTTGAGCCCGCGGGACTTGAAATCGACGCTCGACAAACTGGAAGAGCTCAAAGATATCGTTGTAGCGGCCGACCTCATGACCACCCGGGTCATATCCCTGTCAGCGGAAGACAACCTGGAAAAGGCCCTTTACCTTTTCGAAGACCACAAGGTTTCCCTGCTCCCGGTAACCGACCCGGGAGCACCGCGCCATGTCCTGGGAGTTCTCAAGAAAGACAAACTGCTGCAGGCTTACCGCGAGCGCGTGCTCAAAGACCGGATCCTGTCGATCCCCGCGCGTTGACCCTGCTCGCTGATCCAAACGGATCGCATGCCGCAAAGACCGGGTCCGATGCCGTCTTTCCTTTTCTTCATTTTCCGCTGAAAGATTGCTATGATGAAGTCTGCGCTGCGGGATGCGGTCGAACCGGAAGACTTCTGCAAAGGGAGGAGAACATGCACCGCTTGTATGCCTTTGCCCTGGCGGCTATCATCGCGCTTACGGGCGCGCTCTTTCTGCCAACCTTTCTGGAGAGCCAAGGAGTCCAAGCCATGGAACTGAAAAGCATCGCTTTTGAAGAAGGCAAACCTATCCCCGTTCAATATACCTGCGACGGGCCTGACATCTCACCCCCTCTGACGTGGAGCGGGGTGCCGGCAGGGACGAAAAGCCTGGCGCTCATCTGCGACGACCCGGACGCCCCGATGGGAACCTGGGTGCATTGGGTCTACTACGACATCCCGGCCGAGGCCGGCGGCCTGCCGGAAGCCGTCCGCCCCGATGAGAAGCCCTCCCCGGGCGGCACCCACGGAAAGAACGATTTCAGAAAACTCGGATACGGCGGCCCCTGCCCTCCGGGCGGCACCCACCGCTATTTCTTCAAACTCTATGCCCTCGACACGATCCTCGGGCTCGGGGCGTCTGCAACCAAAAAGGAGCTTCTGGCCGCCATGGAAGGGCACATCCTGGAACAGGCCCAGCTCATGGGAACCTACAAGCGCCGCTGACCCGTCATGCCAGAAGCGACGGGAACCTTTGGGATCCAGGGATCTTCCTGAGTTCCTCTTCGGCGATCAACACCGCCGTTTTCGTAACGAGCCACTTGTCTTTCATCTCGATGAGATACTCGAAAGCCTCGTTCTCGGAAGCGCCATGAATCGTCAGGATATCGAAGAAATTGTAAGGCGTGAGGCGAAAAAGCTTGTCGGCATCGCTCACAAGGATGCGGTTCATGTTCGACCTATCCGAAGGCGGGAAAGCGGATACATCCTCATGATACCCGACGATGTCTACGATTTCATCGATACAAGCATGTTCATAATTGACCGATTCGAGTATTTTACGGGCCAGAATCGCACCTTCTTTCATGTGCAAGATCTTTATATCTTTGGAATAGACCTTCCCCGTATCCTGAGCTTGATGAACACCGAAATAAGTCGTTTTCTTATAAAGATCCTCATCCTCGATGACAGAATAGCCGATATCGTGAAGTATGATCGATGGGATGACGATCTCTTCTTTCCCGTCCTCATGGCATAGAAGTCGCATGGCAAAATCACAGGAGACCCGTGTATGCAGGAGGTCTACTTCACGGCCTTTCTTGAGAAATTCCGTGCTCGCCTCCCAAACGGCCTTGTACGTGGACCCAATTTCCATATCTCGACACTCCGGCTGGTTTACAGCTTAAAACGGCCTTTCACGCGAGTCCGGGCCCTAATCGGCGCGTGCGTTTGTTCGACGTCCCGCAGGCCGCCCCCTCCGCCGCCGCTCGCGATGCTTTTCCCTTACGCCGCATGACCCTCTATGGTATGATCCAAAGTCCATACACGAATCGCAGCTGAATTGCAGCTTTTTTGTTCATCGGATCGGGATGGGATCCCCTTCCTGGCAAATGCCGCCCATGCGGTCGCTTTTCAGCCGGCCGGTGCGCGTGAGTGTTTCCGCCGGCCGATGGGCTGGAGAGGCGGGTTGAAGCCCTTTTCTTTTTACTCACCTCATTGAAAGGAGGATCGGACATGTTGAACCGAAGGAATGTGTTTTCTGCAGCACTGTTGACTATCGTGGCTCTTCTGGTGACGCTCCCGGGGGCGCTCGATGCCCAGGCGCCTATGAGGAGCAGCTACTCCCCCGTGGTCATCAACGAGCCGTTCGGGGATGTGATGAAGAGGATGAAGGATGCCAAACCGGACGTGATGAAAAGGCAAATGGATCTGCTCGATGAACGCTATGACCTGAGCGACCGTCCGGCGGACGGAGTAATGATGTCAGGCGGGAAAAAGGCCGTGCAGGAAGGCGTCCGCGTGAAGCTTCCCGAAGGTGTGACCTGGGAAGCCCTCGCAGGGATGAAGCCCCAGGAGATCCTGGAAAAAGGGCTTTGGCCCGCAGGGTTCCTCCCGCTGCCGCACCCGAATCATCCCGAAGGCGGGATGGTTTTCCCGAAATTCCACATTGACGAGATCAACAAGCAGGAAGGGCGGGATCTCACCCGTTTCGATCTGGATTTCGACCTGCCGGATCACCTGCTTCCCGAATATCCCCCACCGATCTACCTGACGACGCGGTCCGACCTCGGCGACGTGTCCCAGGGAAAAGTCGTTACGATCATGAATTATTTCGAACTTTTCAACGGGATCCTCAATCCGAAACAGCTGGAAGGATTGCGTCTGCTCGTAACCCCCTTTCCACAGCAGCAGTTCAACCAGACCGAGGACCGCCGCTCCGAACTGGCCAGCAGAGGCGTCACCTGCTTCGACTGCCACGTCAACGGCCACTCGAACGGCAGTACCCATCTCGTCGGCGACATCCGTCCGCAGGAGTTGCGCCACCGCCTGGACACCCCTCCGCTCCGCGGTGTGAACGTCCAGCGGCTGTTCGGCTCTCAGCGCGCCCTGAAGACGATAGAGGATTTCACCGAATTCGAACAAAGGGCCGCCTATTTCGACGGTGACCCCGTCATCGGGACCAAGAAAGGGCTCAATATCCTGGAGCGCGGCAGCCAGGTCCATTTCATGGCTGAATTCCAGGCGCTGCTCGATTTCCCGCCCGCCCCCAAGCTGAATATCTACGGGAAGCTCGATCCCGAAAAGGCCACGGAGTCCGAACTGAGGGGCGAGAAGGTCTTTTTCGAAAAGGGTCAATGCTCCGTCTGCCACCCGGCGCCCTACTACACGGACAACCTCATGCACAATCTCAAAGCCGAGCGTTTTTTCAAGCCCGTCATGGTCAATGGCCGCCTGGCCTCAGCCGACGGCCCGATCAAGACGTTCCCGCTGCGCGGAATCAAGGATTCGCCTCCTTATATGCATGACGGACGGTTGCTGACGCTCGAGGATACGGTTGAATTCTTCAACCTGATTCAGGGCCTGAAACTGACAGAACAGGAGAAGAAAGACCTGGTCGCGTTCATGCGGGCGCTTTAGCCGTTCATGCGCGCACGGTAAGGCTCAAGGCCGGCTGTCACAAGGTCGGGCATAACGGCTGACCCCTACCGCGCCCCCTTAGACCCAAGAAGGCCGGCAGGCCTGCACAGGACCGCCGGCCTTCTCTTATCGGCAGCGGTTCCGTGCGAGGCCGCGGCCCGCAAGGTTCGATGAATTCTCCACCTCGAGACAAATGCCTTGGACCAAGCCGGCCCCACCGCCTTCCGGTCCAAGATGAGACATGGATCGTATCTCCGATCTTTAAAAAGACCACAAGGATTGCAGCATGGGAGTCGAAAATATCCGCTGCCGGCCGCTGCTGGACCGTGTCACGGACGCGCGCACAGCGGCCCGGCACATCCAGGACGGGACCAACCTCTTCATTTCCGGCTTCACAGCCGGTTATCCCAAACTGATTCCCCGTGAACTGGCCCGACGCGCCCAAGAAGGTGACCACTTCAAGATCAACCTGTTCGCCGGGGCCTCGACCGGCGAACAGGTCGACGGCATCCTGGCCCGCACCGATCTGGTGCACTGGCGCCGCCCCTACATGAGCGACCGCGCCATGCGCGAAAAAATCAACCGGGGAGAGATCTTATACAAAGACGATCACCTTTCCAGCCTCTCGGCCCAGGTGAGGGCCGGAGCTTGGGGCAAGGCCGATGTGGCCGTCGTGGAGGCCGTAGCCATTACGGAGAAGGGGCACCTCATTCCTTCGATGTCGGTCGGCAATACCCCGACCTATGTGCGGGAGGCCGAGAAGATCATCATCGAACTGACGAACTCGGCCCCGCCCGATCTCGAAGGCATCCATGACATCTTCATCCCGGAAGACCCGCCCTACCGGATGCCCATCCCCATCTACCGTGCGGCCGACCGCATCGGAAAGCCCTTCATCGAGATGGACCCGCGCCGGGTGGTGGCCGTCCTCCTGAGCGACCAGGAGGACAGCTGCGCCATCTTCCATGACCCGGACGAAGTGGCGCTCCTGATCGGGGAGCAGATCCTGGACTTCGTGCAGCACGAGATCAAGCGCGGACGTCTGCATCCCGGGCTGCCCTGGCAATCCGGTGTGGGCGACGTGGCGAATGCGGTGCTCGGCGGCTTCCTGGAGGATGATTTTTTCCTCAACCTCGACCTCTACTCCGAAGTCCTGCAGGACAGCGTCCTGGACCTGATCGACCTCGGCAAGGTGCGGGCCGCATCCGGCTCGGCCCTGACCCTCTCCCACAAAGGGCGCCGGCGTTTTTTCAACGAGTTGTACCGCTACAAGGAAAAGATCGTCCTCCGGCCCGTCGAGATCTCCAACTCCCCTGAAGTGATCAACCGGTTGGGGGTTTTATCGATCAACACCGCCGTCGAGGTCGACATCTACGGGCAGGTCAACTCGACCCACGTGATGGGCTCGCAGATGATGAACGGGATCGGCGGCTCGGGGGACTTCATGCGCAACGCCGGCCTGTCCTTCATGGTCACCCCGTCGACCGCCAAGAACGGCAAGATCTCGGCCATTGTCCCCATGGTGTCGCACGTCGACCACTCCGAGCACTCCGTAGACATCATCGTCACCGAGCAAGGCCTGGTGGACACGCGCGCGCTGACGCCGCGCCAGGTCGCCGAGGCCGTCATAGAGACCTGCGCCCACCCGGACTACCGGCCGCAGTTGAGGGAATATTATGACCGGGCCGTGAAAAAGTACGGCGGGCATGAACCGCATGATCTGGAAGAGGTCTTTTTCATGCACAGGAGGCTTCAAACCACCGGGGACATGCGGGAATCCCCCGCACCGGAATGACCGCCGCCCTTCGGTGAAAGGTCATGCCGGCCCGAGGAATTTCGAGGTGAGAGTGTTTGCTACGAGGGCTCGATGAGTCCGTCGATCATTTCGTGCTTGCGGAACAGTTCATACCCGGCCTCGTCAAGAGGGAAATCCCAGGTGCCGGTTTGGTGCAGGATCCTCCCCCCGAAGCCCATCTTGAAACGGTACAACCCGAAATAGGGATGATCCGGGTCCTTGCTCGGCGAGACGGCTCCTAGATCGTACCGCACGCAACCCCGGGACTTTGCGAGCCGCATGGCCTCCCAGTGGACGGCGTACGGCCCCATCAGGTTGCGATTTTCATTGGACGATGCACCAAAGAGATAGATGGCCGTCTTTCGCGAAATGGCCATGATAGCCCCTGCCAGCAGGTTCCTCTCATGGCGGGCGAGCAGAAAAAAGATCTCGCAAAAATCCGGGCGCGATGACAGGGCGGCGAACAGAGCGGAGAAGTGCCTGTATTCGCATGGAGGGAAATGGTTTCTCCCCGCTGTCTGCCTGTAGAGTTCGTAAAAAGCCGGAAGTTCCATCGACGACCCGAAAAAAACATCGACACCTTTCTTTTTGGCCAGGCGGATGTTGTACCGGGTCTTCGATTTCATACGGGAGAGTGTCTCCACCTCACTGCCGTTCAGGTCGACCACAACCCGGTCTACAAACGTGAGATCCGTCACGGCTTTGCGAAGCTTCCACTCAGCCGTGCCGAAATTCATCCGCAACTCCTGCAGCCGCGCTTCAGGGCGGCGGAACCCTTGATCCTTTTCAGATACATCGGTGGAAGGTTCTGCATAGGGGGATTCCCAGGGCAGATCATACCGGATAAAGGCGACCGAGGAATCCAGGCGCCTTCCGATCGCATCCGAAAGCCCCTCGAGGAACGGCCCGTATTGGTCCGGCTCGGGGCTGAACTCCGGACCCTGCGGAACGTAGGCTGCTGAAATCCCCGGCATGAGGGATTTGGTCAGTATCAGGATATCTCCCTGCGGCCCGGAGAACGTCAGATCATAAGCCAGCGAATCCCAGCCCAGATAGGATTTGACGGCGCTCCAGAAGGGGGTTTGAAAAAAGATGTCGGTCGGCAGAAGTTCGCGTGCCTCTTTTTGCTGCAGGTGTATGTCCATTCTTCACTCCGGAAACCAATCTCCCCCGATAGGACGCTGCCGGGGAGTTGGACGTTCTTCACTCGCTTTCAAGTTTTCTTCATTTTACTAAAAATAAGCATACCTCAATCTACCCTCTTTTTCAAAGCCCCCAATGGACGGTATCTGGAAAGGCGCGCAAAGCAGCTTCGACAAAATTGTCGACCCTGCCGCCTTTTGTCGATCTCATGACTTCGCACAAACACCCAACCTATTGAAATACCATTATTCATTACTTGGCACACCGCTTGCTTTGAATATCAGCCAATCACAAACGAAGGGCACTGCATCATGGGCAAAGGATAAGCGGGGATCGTATTCGCCCCGATCTCCGAAACACATAAAGACCGTTTGGAAACAGCAAAAAGGAAAGGAGCGTCATGGATGAGAAAAACACCAAGGTGGTTTTGACAAGTTTGGCTGTAGGAGCGCTGATGCTGATGGGCCCGGGTCCAAGCTGGGCAGGCATCCCTATGAACCCTACGGAATCTGAAGGGATGCGCGCCGCGACATCGATCAGCGACTCCGCCCCTATCGTTCTGGCCGGCGGAGGGCGTGGAAACAGACACGGCAGCGGTCAGGGTGTAAGCGCAACATGGCGAAGAGGTGAGGGCTCGGGCAGCGGACACGGATATGGCATGCAGGATGGGAGCGGATCGGCCCCAAGGCCCCGGGACGGAACAGGCTACGGCGCCAAGAATGGGTCCGGATCGGGCACCTGTGACGGCACCGGTCCCAAGGGCAAGGGACGCGGGGGTCAATCCTAGCAGAGGCCAAACTAATTAATTTATCAAAACGGAAAAGAAATCGAAAGGAGAGCAGGATGATGAAGAAGTTGATGACAGGCAGTGTGGCGGCATTGGTGGTGCTTTTGATGAGCGTCGGGACGAGTATCGCTGCAAACGGCTTTGACAAGGGCAGCCAGGGCGTCTGCGATGGCACAGGGATATCCATCGTTTGTTCGGGTACGCCCGTTGAGTTCACCGGCGTGGTGTCGGACATCAACTACGCCGGAAGCGGCCTGGAAGTCACTATTGACGATACAACTGTGGTCACGGTGTACGGCATCGGCCCTTATCACTACTGGGCCCTGATGGGTGTGGACCGCCCTGAGATCGGCGACACGGTCACCGTTTCGGGCATGGAAGTGGATCTCAACGGGGTATTGAAGATCGTAGCCATGTCGATGATTGTGAATGGTGAAACCATAGAACTCCGCGAACCCTGCGTAGACGGCACGGGGGGGCAGCCCCTGTGGAGAAGCCTCCGGCGGCATCAGAGACCATAACCGGTTTGGACCGACTCTTCAGAACTCTTTCCCTACATCACCCGCTTTGAAAGGAGAGGCCCCCGCGGGGGGCCTTCCCTTTTTGCACAACAGGGTGTATAGGGAGGGCGTAAGCCGCAGGGGGTACGCACGAAGACGGGTACGGACAATTCAAGTCTAGATAGGGGCAACCGGCATTGGAATCGATCGAACAGCAACCAACCATCGCCGCACAGGGGCCTAACCGGTGAGAAGACCTGCCTGGCCGAGATCCCAGTCCGCTCCTCCGGGTCCGAGTCTCTTGATAGCGGTCTGTCTCTGTCTCTTTGCGATGCCTGCCAGCGCCAGCGCGGTGGACCTGACAGCCGAACTCGCATCCGGGTACGATTCCAATCCCGCCCTGATCGATCCCCCGGAAGGCTCCGGTTTTTCCCTCTATGCCTTCAAGGCCGGACAGCCGTTATCTCTGACGGAGGCTCTGGGCCTCGATCTGTCGGTGGAAGGAAGATACCAGGACTACTGGAGCGTCGGAGACAACTATCGACTGCAGGCCGATGGGTCTTTTACGGTTGCTTTGGCCGACGGCCGATTCCTGCCTGCCTTTGTGGGAGAAGTAGCCGCCTACCGTGATGCCCTCATCGAGGCCGACGAACGGGACGAAGCCATGGTGGGTATTCGGACCGACTGGATCTTATCGAAAAGGGCAACCCTGGGTTTGGAGCAGACCTGCCGGTGGCTGAGCTATAAAAATTGGGCCTTGCCGTTTTCCGGCAAAGGGCAGAGTGGAATGAACGGGGAGAGGGGACGGAGTCCCTTCCACCCGGAAACGGAGCCTCCCAAGAGACGAAGGAGCCCTATTCGGACGCTCTACCCGCCGCGGGACAACCGCCTGCTTTCGACCACCCTCGATCTCGATGCCTTTCTGCTCCCCTCCTTGACCGGCCGGGTCTTTGTGGAGTACGGAGACCTCGATGCGTCGCTGGACATGGAATCCTACCGCGAGATCATGGGAGGCATGACCCTTTCCTGGCTACCAGCCCCCGAGTGGCTGCTGGAAATCGATGCAGCATGGCAACGAACGGATTACCACGATGTGCCTGAAACCCTCATCCACGTGAGAGAAACCAACCATGTCCGATCGGCAGGAATCCAGATCAGCCGATTCTGGCGCGGCTTCGAGTTCTTTGGACAGGCGGGTTGGAAATTGGGCGACGCGCCCCTCGACTACGCATCCTATACCCAGGTGGTGATCCAATGCGGACTATCCTTCTCCTTTTGACGGGCATTCTGATCATGGGAGGGGCACTCGACGCCTCGGGCGAGGATCTCTTCCTGGGCCGTATCGTCTCCGTGGATCACGATACGGGGAGCCTGTCCGTCTTCCTTATCGACGAGGAGGGCGGCAGGGTCGATGGGAAGGCTCGTGCAGGCGCGCCGCTGGAGGTAACAATCCCCCCGAAGCAACTACCGAAACACCTCTCTCCCGGGGACACGGTCAGGATTTGGGGAAGCTTCACGGACGGGGGAACAGCCCTGAGCGCAGCCAGGCTTTACGGTGCGGGCCATGGAGGCGGCGCGAGCGACGCGACGGGGGTGCGCCGCCGCATCGGCAAGGGCAGAGGCTATCACGGCGGAGGAGGAGGCAGGGGCCATGGCGGACGCTAGAAAGGGCCTTCCCCTCTGGGCAGCCAACCTGTTCGTATTTTCCCTTCTTTTCTGCGTCGTCACGGTCTACTTTCTCTGGCAGATCCACCAGGCCAAACAGGAGTTTCTGAACCACGTCGAGGAACACGCCGCCCTAGTGGCCCAGGTGGTCCAACTGAGCGCCCGTGGAAGCGTCCTCGCCCAGCGGGCCGCAGAGGAGATTCTCGAGTCCTTTCTAGGCAACACCGCCCGTTTCGTCGATTACCTGGACAGGGTCGAGCCCTTTAGCCCCGAAGAGCTGACCGCCTTCTCCCAGGAGACCGGCCTCACCGGGATTCGCATCGACCGTGGAAACGGTGAGCAGGTCGAAGGCCCGGCGCAATGGCTTCCAGCGCATGACCCGGCCCGGCCTTCCAACCCCGGGCTCGAGCACCTGTTTGACCGGAGCCTCTATCTATTTTCATGGCCCGACGAAGGTAATTCCGGCCGGGTGGTCGTGGGGATGAGCGACGCCCAGGTGCGGACCATTCAGGAGCACCTGGGGTTGGATAACGTCGTCCGGACCCTCGCCGGGATCCCGCGCATCGGCTACGTGAAAGTCGCCGCACCCTCCAGGGGCGGACCGAAGGCTGCGCCGGCCGCCTCCGTGACCATGAAGGAGCATGGGGGCCGCAGGGTGGCGGAGGCCCTTGTTCCCGTGGAGGGAAAGGAGATTGCGGTGGCCCTGGATGCGGGCTATCTCAACCGGGCCATCGGGCGGCTGTGGCGCGATTTTTTCTTCTTCAGCGCGGCCCTCGCCCTCCTTGGCGCCGTCTTGTCGATCGTCCTCTACAGGCGGCAGGCGGCCCATCTCGCCCAGATCCAGAAAATCGACGGGCAGCTCGCCCTGGAGCGGGAAAACGCCGCACTCGGCCGCTCGGCCGCGGCCATCGCTCATGAGGTCCGCAACCCCCTGAATGTGTTGAACATGGGCCTTCAGCGGCTTCTCATGGAGGGCCGGGGGTTGAGCGACGGCAACCGCCACCTGGTCGACCTGATGCTCGGCGCCGTCAAGCGCGCCAATACCAGCGTGGAGGGTCTCCTCAAATACGCGCGCCCCCAGAAGCCCTTGAAGAAGCTGATGCGCCTCGATCTACTGCTGGAGAACATGCTCCAACTCTACGAGCCTCAGTGCGAGGCATCGGGTATAAAGGTAACCCGGAGAATCGCCTTTCAAACGCCGATCCCCGGAGACCCCGACCTCCTGGGGCAGGTGGTGGAAAACCTCCTCAAGAATGCCATCGAAGCTCAGCCCGGCGGGGGTACCATCCACGTGGAGATGTTTTCCGAGCAGGATGCGCGGGTCTCCCTGAAGGTTACGAACAGGGGTTTCACTCTAGCACCGGAAGAATCGGAACGTATCCTGGAACCCTATTTTACGACTAAACCGGACGGGACAGGGCTCGGGCTGACGATATCCCGCAGGATCGTCGAGGCCCACGGCGGCCGAATGACGGTCCGGGTTCCGGAACCCGAGACCGTGGAGATCTCCATCGAGCTTCCTGCAACCGCATCGGAAAACAGTCCCTAGCAGAAGAGAAAAAAACGGGAGAAGCCCCTGCATGAAAATCCTTATCGTAGACGACGACCCGGCGCAGCGGGAACTGCTGCAAGGATTTCTGGAAAACCAGGGCTACTCGACACTCTCAGCCCCTGACGGTCAGGAGGCCCTCCGCCTCTTTGAACGGGAACCGATCCACCTGGTCCTTCTGGACCACCGGATGCCCGGGCTCAGCGGGGATGCGATCCTCGAAAGGTTGAAGGGGATGAACCCGAAGGTGCGGGTTATCATGATTACGGCCTTCGGCGACATCGATACGGCCGTCTCGGTCATGAAGCTGGGGGCCTCCGATTTTCTCGAAAAGCCCGTGGACCTCTCCGTCCTTCTGAAGATGATTCAGCAGATCGAGCAAGCGGTCAACGTCGAAGAGGACGTTGCGCAGGTGAAGGAAGCCCTGGCCGACGGACCGCTCCCGCTGAACATCATCGGAGAAAGCCGGGCCATCAAGGATGTGCTCTCCCTCGCAAGGCGCATGGCAGGAAGCCCCTGGCCCATCCTGGTATGCGGGGAGACCGGAACCGGAAAACAGCTGGCTGCCCAACTGATCCACCTCCTGAGCCACAGGGGCGACGGACCCTTTGTGGTCGTCAATTGCGCGGCCATCCCGGAGACCCTTTTCGAAAGCGAACTCTTCGGGCACTTGAAAGGAGCCTTCACCGGGGCCTCTCACACCCGCAGGGGACGATTCGAACTGGCCGACGGGGGCACGCTCATGTTGGACGAGATCGGCGAGATCCCCATCTCCCTTCAACCCAAACTGCTCCGGGCCATCCAGGAGGGGCGAATCAACCCGGTGGGGAGCGAAGAGGAACGGGACGTAAACGTGCGCCTCATATCCGCCACGAACCGGAATCTGAGGAAGATGGTGGACGACGGAAGCTTCAGGGAGGACCTCTTTTACCGCATCCGCGTCCTCGAGATCGAGATCCCGCCCCTGCGGCATCGACGGGAAGACATCCCTCCCCTCCTGGAATTCTTCCTCAAACGCTATGGCTCCCCTTCCCTGCGTTTATCCCCGGAAGCCGAGGACACGCTCATCAAATACCCTTTTCCCGGCAACGTACGGGAGTTGGAACACGTCGTACAGCGGACGGTCACCCTGGCGCGGAGCCCTGTCATCACTCCTGCGGATCTCCCCGATGAAATCCGTCATTTCCAGGCCACGACCCAGGGAACCCTCGAAGAACGATTGGAGGCGGTGGAACGGGAAATGATCCTTTCGGCCCTGGAAAAAAACGGCTGGGTCCAGACCAGGGCGGCGGACCAGCTGGGCATCAGCGAGCGGGTGCTCAGATACAAGATGCACAAGGCGGAAATCCGAAAACCCGGCTCCTAAGCTCCTGAATATGGGATACCGGAAACAGCCGGGGGAGCGAACACCATCTCAAGGTCGATCACCAGTCCACCATGCGCCGCCGGGTTCGCGGCCAATGCCACCGTGCTAAAACGAGTGTTTGCTGCCGACGCCGATCTGCATCAGATCCTCGCCGATGATCAGCTTTCCATAAAAGCGGCGTTTGGCCTGCATCAGGTGCGTCCTCGGCGTATTCCCCGGTACGATATGGTTGAGGACCAGCGTCCTGACCCCGCACTCCCTGGCGACGACTCCAGCATCGGCAATCGTCGTGTGCGAAGCATACATGTGCTCTTTCAACGCATCCATAGGCGCCTCGGGTTTCGGGCCGAACTTCTGCTCGATCCAGGCAGGATCGATGACTTCATGCACGAGGATGTCCGCGCCGGCTGCCAACTCCTGCAAATTCCAACTGGTATCCCGCCCGGTGTCACCTGAGATGACAACGGACCCGTCATTCGTGTCGAATCGAAAGGCGAAGGCCGGAAATACCTGATGATGATTGACCAGGGTCGCTTTGACTTCGACCTTGTCATCGCTGTAGACGACGAAGGGCGTGATATGCGGGCAGGGGTCGACATTCGGATCCGACCATCCCTCCGGCATCGGCACCAGGATGTCGTTGTCGTAGGGCCCGATCTCCTTGACATCGATAAGAGCCGTGAAATCGGGGTATCCGTTGTCAAGCGTCATATCATTGATGGTCTGGGCGTAGGCCTGCCAGATGAGTTCGGTCATCTCCCGAGTGCCGGGCGTCTGCGTGCTCGAGTAGGGCTCGTACGTTGTCGTGGGAATAATCGTTCCGTTTCGTTGCAGATATTCGCTCTTGTCCTCTTCCAACTTGCCCCGGTTGCAGGGGCCGAACACCTTCAGGGGGACCCTGCTTCTCTCGTTCGTCACGGGGTCTGTGTAGGAGCCAAGTCCTGCCCCGGGCCCGATCAGCAGCAGATTGGGGTAGTCGGCGGTGTGATCCTGGTGAAGGTGCGTTAGAAAGAGGGCTTTCACTGCCTGAAGAAAAATGGAGGAGCCGTCCTCTATCTTCCCACCCGGTGTGTCGATCCATTTGCCCCAGTTGAACGCTTGTGCAAGACGGTTGGTCGTTCCCTGCCCCAAATCGATGACATAAACGGCATCTCCAACCACCAGGGCCGACGAGGTGCTCGCCCGGTTCGTTCCGGGCCACCACGAAACACCGCCGGTTGTACCCAGAAGCACGAGACGGGTGTTATAATCCAGGAGCCTAGGGGGGATGATGATACCCCCGGGCGCGCCTCCCACAGCCGTTCGTGCCGCCCCTGGCAAAACCGAGGCTGCGGCGGCAAATCCTGTCGCCTTGATGAATGTCCTGCGAGAGATCCTCCGTTTGATCAGATCTGCAATGATAGACATACGGCCTCCCCGTTGGATTCCCTGTTGAATAGGTGGAGCGCCTCGTTCGGGTCAAAGCACCCTTGAATCGATCTGCCGAAGGTAACAGATGGAAAAACGGATGTAAATCGAATTACGGACTGCACATGGTCAGGCAAGGGTTTGTTTCCACTCTGTCATGGTTGGTTCTTCCCATTCGAACGTCTCATCTTCCTTCGGGAAGCAAGCCTCATCGATCAAGAAGCAGCGAGCGTCAGGAATCGTGGGGTAATTTTTTCACCGGACCCACACCCAGCAGGTAGAGCATCCTGGACGGCTGGTTCAACCCCAGCAGTGCAGCCGCCTCGCCGTCGTAAAAAGCACCGATGCCGCAGCAGCCCAACCCCAGGGCCGTCGCCGCCAGATACACCCTCTCTCCGAGCCGCCCCGCCGTGAGCATGGCGTAGCGGTACCCGCGCGGCCCCCAGGCCTCTTCGAGGAGATCCAGGTTGGCGATCATGACCACCTGCAGGGCGCAGTGCGAAAGCCACTCCTGATCCAGGCACACCCGCATCATGGGCTCGATCAGGGCGCCGCGGGCGGCCGCCCCCCAGGAGGCGGCGGCAGGGTCCACCAGGTAGAAGCCCGGGTCCACCCCTTCAACGTTTCCGGCCAAGACCCCCGGGCAAACGCAGTGGTCCCGCATCCGCTCCACGCCCCCCGACGGACCTTCCAGGCAAAGCACCGACAGCAGGGCTGCGAATGAATCCCGTCCCAGCGTCTTGGGCACAAAATTGCGGAGGGACCTCCGCCTCGCCACTGCCTCGGCGAAATCCAGCCTCTCGGGCCAGTGGTCGGCATTGGGCAGGGGGCGCCACTCGTCGGGCGCAGGCCCCAGGCTCACAGCCGCAGCAGGCACGCCAACAGGAGTGTGCGCGGCGTGGGCGCTGCAGGCATGCATCTCCGCGGGCAGAGGATAATCGATCTCTCCCGGGGAAACGCGGCTGGCGGCCTGCATAGCTTCAGGAAGGGCCTCCGAATGATCCGGGAGGCGGAATGGCTCCGCTGACGGATCGGCCACCTGCAGAAAAGCCAGGCACACCTCCCGCTTCGGATCGACCCCCAGGAAGGCGTTGGCGCTCTCGTCCTCGAAATCATAGCTCAGCCGGCAGGGCAGACCGAAAGCCCTGAGGGTCAAGACCAGGTTCTCCAGCAAATGCCCCGTGTCCATCAAGTAGTATCGGTAGGCCCGGTCCCGGTATTTCCAGGCGCTCCGAAAGAAAATGGCCGTCATGAAAAAGACCAAGTGCGGCGAGGCGTCTTCCTTTACCGGGCCGATGCGGCGCAGCCTTGACAGGCCGTGTCTGGCGATGGAAAAATGATAGAGGCCGTCCTCCAGCCCCTCCACCGACCCGGCGGCCAGATAAAGTTCGAAGGGATAAAGGGCGCCTGCCGATGGGACGCTCCTGAAGAAGAACTCCCCATCGGAGTGGCGCGTCCTCGCCGTCAGCGTGTACGCCGTCCCGAGCACACTGCTCAACAGCTCCAGCGTCAGCGGGGGTATTTCCCCCGGGGTTCTCTTCAGGACATCGGAGAGCCGCCCCTCCGGCCTGCGCACCTCCCGGGGCAGATCCACCAATCCCACCTCCCCGGGGTATCCTTTGTACACATCGGGCTGGTTGGCCCAATCCAGAAAGTGCCCGTCCAGCCTGCCCCGCTCGTAGCTCGTGCGATGGTGGTATTGTCTGCCTGAGTCGATCATGACGCAATCCTCCTTCACCTTACAGGAGCCGCCTTGGGCGGCGCCACCCATGAAATCAGCACCCCCGACACTGCAGCGAGCAGCCCCAGGGAACCAGATGGCCGCGAAAGCGCCGATCACAGCCCTCTTCCCTGCCCGCTCCTCCCTCATCGCTCCTCCGCATGTGCACTGGAGACGAGATCGAAATCCCTTCGCATCTGTCCCAAAGCGGTTTCCACCTGAACCCCATCTCCATTTTTGTTGTGATATGAGGGAAAGTTAGCACAGACATGCAAGCTTTATCCATGTGGATTATGAAAAGAGTGGGCCACGGACACCATATGGATGAGGCATGCCTGATGAAAAGGGGATTGCGACGACCCTGCAAATGCGCAACCAGCACCCAAGCCAAAAACGGGATTGTTTCCACCCCGACATGGTTGTATCCTGCCGTTCGGGATATGGCCGGTAAACTCGCTCCGTTTTACGGACACCCGCTCTGCGAGAACCCTTCAAAAGCTGATGGATAGATACGGATGCGCATCCACTATATCGGGCACTTGCCGCCAGATGATCCGCTGGATGGATTTCTGCGTTTCGACATCGCCCCCCGACTCGACATTCAAGAAACCCCTTCCGGGTTCCGTGTTTCCCGGTTCGCCTTTTCGAGAGACGTGTACTTGTACGAGGCTGTTGAGAACTCCTTTCGGGTGGTGGGCAAATTCTTTCCCCCCGGCCGCCGCTTGCCCCATGGGGCAGCAAACCCTCCGACGGAAACGGAATTCCACAACCTGGCCCTCCTGCACCAGCTGGGCCTGAACCGTTGGCCGTTCCGGGTGGCCCGTCCGCTGGGATACAACCCCTGGCTCGATCATGTCCTGATCGTGGAGCATTTCGACGGGCAGCTGCTGGACGAGGTGATCGATCGGGCGATTCGGCATCACCACCCCGACCGGCTTTTCCAGAAGCTCTCGGCGCTGGCGGCGTTTCTCGCCGCCTTGCACAACCGCACCGCCGGCGATCGGAGCGTCGACTTCCGGGAGCCTTGTGAATACGCAGGCCGCCTGATCGAGTCTCTGGTCCAGAAAAGAGGGATGCCCCGGAGTGAAGCCGACGAGATCTACCGGCTGCGGGAAGGGTGGTGGAACCGAAGCTGTATGTGGGAAGACCGCCGGGTAATCGTACACGGCGATGTCACGCCCTCCAACTTCGCCTTCGGCCCAGGCCAGGAGGTCATGGTCTTCGATCTGGAGCGGATGACCTGGGCGGACCGCGTCTTCGACCTGGGCCGGCTGACCGGAGAGTTGAAACACTTCTTCCTGCGGGGAACAGGAGACCCCTCGGCCGCCGAACCCTTCATCGGGCACTTCCTGTGGGAATACTGCGGCCATTTTCCGGACCAACAGGACGCCTTCCGCGCCATCACGCGCCGCATCCCGTTCTATCTCGGCATCACCCTCCTGAGGATCGCCCGCAATTCCTGGATCGATCACGCCCACCGCCGCCTCCTGCTGCATGCAGCCAAAGAAAACCTGAGGGCCATGACATGAAGATCAAGGGCATCTTATTCGACATCAACGGGACGCTCATCGACATCCTCACGGATGAAGGCCTGGATGAAATCTACCGCGCGATCAGCCATTTCCTGACCTACCAGGGCATCTACCTCCATCGGGACGAGATCCGCAGCCAATACTCCCGGATCATGGATGAACAGCTGAAGGCCAGCAAAGAGAAGCATCCCGAATTCGACGCCCTCGCCCTGTGGAGGGAGTTCCTGGACCGCAACACGGACCCCGCCCGAACCCCCCGCCCGGCCGCGTCCGAGGACATGCCCCGGATTCTGGCGTGCCTGTACCGCGCCATTTCCCGCCAGCGTCTGGAACTCTACCCGGATGTGAAGTCCGTGCTCGAGGAACTCGAGCCGCGCTTCCCCCTGGCCGTGGTGTCGGACGGCCAGAGCGTCTGGGCCATGCCCGAAATGCGCACGGTGGGCATCGACCGCTACTTCTCGCCGATAGTCATCTCGAGCGACAAGGGATTCCGAAAACCGGACCCGAGGCTCTATCGAGCCGCGCTGAAAAGGATCGGGGCGCGGCCGAAAGAAGTGCTCTTCGTGGGAAACGACATGTACCGTGACGTGTACGGGGCCGCCCAAATGGGCATGAAGACCGTGTTTTTCGCCTCCAATCAGGGGCGGCGGCACATGGACGGGGTCGAACCGGATTACATCATTTACCGCTTCGCCGAACTGAAAGAGGCGATCCGGTTTTTCGAGCGGCGGTAGCCCGCTGTAAAAGTAAAAACCGATGTTGAAACGGTTTTTCCTTCGAATAGCGAAGCGATCTTCAATGCCCCATCCTCCATTCCGGCTGTAGGCCTTCAAAAGACCCTGCCTCCTGCCGGCTGCGAGCCTTTTTCTATTTCCCGGCCCCCAGGCTGTTCGATATGGTGTTGATGTAATTGAAGTAGGCTGTTACGGCGGTGGCCTCCAGGATCTGTGAGTCCGAATAGCCGGCATCCCTGAGAAGGTCGATATCCTTTTGCGTCAACTTGTAGTTTTCCTTGCCGGCGCATTTCACGCAAAATTCCATCAAGGCCTTCTCGTTCTCAGGGATGTCCATATGTTCGATCCCGGCCAGGACATCCCCGACCTGCTTCTCCGTCATGCCCAGCATTCGAGCGATCCGTTCATGCTCCCCGACACACATGGTACAAGCGTTGAGGTTGGAGACGAGAATCGCAATGCTCTCCTTGATGGGTTTGCTCAATTCGGTTGGACTGACCAACAGAGCCTTGAACAACTGGGTTGTCGCGTGATAGATGTCCGGGCGGATGGAGAGGATTCTTGCAACCTCGCCCACCTCACCTGTCTTCTCTTGGACGGCCTCCAACTGCGTTCTCACCGATTCCTCGAGTTCGCTGATCGGCGGAAGATCAAGGTATGCCATAAGATCCCTCCTCTCGCTTTTTCGGCCCCGGGTAGAAACCCTACCCCTCCGGGCGCATCAGAGTCCAGTGCCTTCGCCTTCTGGCTGGTTCATTCGGTGCAATCAAGACCGCATTGTCCCCCAACCAGACTCATTCATATGAAATGAATCGATTTTACCAGTCAACAGGAACAGATTTTATCAGGATCACAGCGCGGCTGGCTAATACAGTGAAAGAGCTTTTTCCTCTCCGCGATCTGGGCCGGGCGCACGTCAAATTTCTCAGCCAGTTCGTAAATCGGCGGCTGTCACTTGAGCGCTTCCAGTGCCACCTCCGCCTTGAATTGTTTCGCAAAACTCCGTCGCGGCGCCATCGTTGTCCTCTTTTTTGACCTCAGATTATACCTTGTGTCCATCCGGAAATGAGGATTTTTTGCCAATATCAAGGAAATCCAGCGTTTTCTTGTGCGGCGACCGGCAGTTATCCGCACAAGAAAACGTACAGATTGACGCCGAGATTGGCCAAAAAGACCATTTCCGGATGGAAACTGTTATTCCGGATAGCAACTTACCTTTAACGAACGGTCTTGAGGTGCTGGCAGAATTCCAGAGCATTCCTTTTCAGAAAATGAAACCGGTCATCGTATCCAACCCCCACAGAAACCATAGGGATATCGAAACGGGGCATACCGCCTCGGCGCCAAACTTTTCATGAACAGGCCGCAGAACCTTACCACGGCCAACACCATTGAGAAGTCGTGCACCGGTGACCTTGGAATCGAAATCTTCGAGGAAGGCCTCCAACAATTTCTCCAAGACGCCGGCAAAGCGTTCTTCAGCATGATTAACTTCACTTCGCGAATCATGCCGACCCACAGCACAAATAACTGTCCAGACGGAGAACATGGAAGAGCTGCTGATCGCCCGGCTCGATGAGCTGATGTACAGACTCGAGGCACATGCCCAACTGTTTCGGGAATATCCGGTTCATCCTTCCAACGAAGTCTATGAAAGTTCCAACAACTCCCTCAAGGGTTGCATTTTTCAAATTCTTTTTGTACGCTTTGGCGTGGTGAATTGATTCTGTATTTGCTTGCTCTCCGATCAGCAAGCCCTTTCAAGATGGATCACCGCATGATTGTCATAACCTGGGATAGGTCGATTCCGCTAACCTGGAAGAGCCTGATCTTGCAAAAGACAACTTAACGACAGGAGGAGCACATGATTAAGAACAGCCTGATTTATAGACTTACGCTTTTGTTGTCGGTTCTGGTCCTGCTGCCTGCGGCAGCGCAGGCACAGGAAAGCAAGGCCTCCGTGCGACTGTGGGGAGAATTGGCTCCGCTCGTCTCAGGGGAGGCCGGCAGCGGGAACGGAGCGCCGGATTACGATGACGCCTTCGACACAGGAATCGGCGGCGGCGGGGAATTCGCATGGCGGTTCTGCCGGTGGTTCAGCGGCGTGGCCGGGATCGGCTACGAGGTCTTCGGCGGTGACACCTACCAGGGCATCTCCTTCGAAGATCTCGAAATCGTTCCAGTCTACGCCGGCGGCAAGTTCCACCTGCTCCAGGGCGCAGCCCCGTGGGACGTCTACCTCCGGCTGGATCTGGGCGCCGCTTATCTGTCCTCTGTAGACATTTCTTATCGCCATCTGAAGGGACAGTACTGGGATTCCTCCTGGGCGTTCCTTTTTGCAGCCGGGGCCGGCGCCGAGTACCGCTGGGGGCCATGGGGCCTCTCTCTCGATGTCAAGGCGCGATACCTGGATTCACCCGAGGCCAAGCTGGGAAGGCCATCGGAGGCCGACGGCTTCTGGACCCTGCCCATTACAGTGGGCCTCAACTACCACTTTTAAGCCATGCACCTCGGAATCCTCTCCAGGCCGATGGCGTGCCTCTCGAACATTCCAAGCTCCCTTTCGGCCTTCCTGCAACGGATGTGTCAGCCAGCCGCCAAGTCGAAGTGAGCGCGGCTTCCAGCCCAATGGTAACTGCGAATTGAAAAGCCCTTTTGGTGAAGGCCCGGGAAAGATGCCTGGGTGCAAAAAGCCCTCAAAATCCTGCGGAACGAACGGATTGTCAGTACGCAGCCGGGATGAGGGACGAGAGAGACGCAGCAGATGACGTTTTCAACAGCCATTTGGCAGCGGCTTGAAAGGTTCACTGTGCCCCTCAGCGCGCAACCAACTGCAGCCTCGGCACGCTCCTCCGTGAGACCGGGAGCGAGAAGAGCGCGGATCCAACATCGTGAAACCGTTTCGGTGGCGCGGTTCGCCACCGGGCCCGAATCCGGAGGGAGACGGAACATGCAGATCGAGAAAAGATTTCTGGTTCATGTTGGTCGTTTGGTGGTTCTCCTGTCGATGATCCTTTACCTGGTCCTGTCTTCATCCCCAGCGGCAGCGGGCTGGCTGGACGACGTCAAGGATGAACTCTACATGCAGGAGGCGCGGCTGCTGGAAGGAAGCGCGTTCCTGGACGACCCTGTCTCCGGGGGCACGATCGAGGTGTACGATCGGCACGGCTTTCTCCTCCATCACATCGATGGCGCCACGGGTGAAAACGGCTCTTTTTCGATCGCCTTGCCCCTGCCGGAATCGTTCACGCTGGTCATTACCAAGGGGGAAATGCTCGGCAGACCCTTCGAGCATGAGCTGACCCGGTACGTCCACCTGTTCGACCCCGGGAAGGAATACAAGGTCAATGCCATCACGAGCCTGCTCGCCGCCTACCTGGCCGAACATCCGGAGGTACCTTATGGGGAGGCAAAGGACGCTGTGAGGGCGTTTTTGTCCATTCCCGAAACCATCGATCTGGACGATATCATCTACAGCAGCGAGTGGTACTGCTACTATTTTTCCCACTACGCCTTCATGAAGGAAGCCGAGGCCATGCAGGGCATGGAACCCTTCATCGAGCAGCTCCTCCGAGAACTCGAGGCCGGCGGGACCCGGTGCTTCTTTGATCCGGATTCCGTCGGTTCGTCGTATTTCAAGGGCTTCATGGCAGCGCTGCTCAAGGGCGCCCTCTCGAAGCTCGGCGGCGAAGGCACCGGCTGGATCCTGGGGCTGCTCAATACCGGGGGCGATGGGATCGACAGTCGCCTCAGTGATATGGAAACGGACCTCAGAGGAATCTTGAGCACCCTGGAGGAAATCGTCTCCGCCTTAACGAAGTTGGCGACTCGCCTCGCCCTGGACACGAACGAGGTGGAAACCTATATCGAAGGGCTGAGCGCGCAGGATGCCATCACCTTGATCAAGACCCATTACGGGCCGGAAGACTCGGACAGCCGGGGGGACACGAACACGCTGAAGTGGTACGCAAACTGCACGTCCGCCGATTCCAATCCCACCACCCGGGCCGACATAGAGAGATTCGTGGACAACGTCAACGGGGCTTGGGACATCGAGTCGCAGGTGCAGAAGATCCACGATGCCATCATCCCAGACGTGGGAAACACCGATGGACTCCTTGACCTCTGGACGAAGAGCTTCCTTCTCCAGGGACCGATCAACCCCACGGATCTCCTGCGTTATTACCAGACCCTGGAGCAGTATTTCGCGGTGCTGCTGTTCTACCAGTTCAAGGGCGCCAACATCGTCGTGGAGGCCTTGAACTATCAGTCCAGTTCCAATGGCACATCCCCCGTGAACGGATTCGGGCAGGACGAGGAGACACCCGCCTCCAGTTACCTGACGGGAACCTTCCAGCCCATGATCCGGGAGCAGACCGACCGCTTTCTCCAAAACGTCCTGAAGCTGGTCGCCAACAACTGCGGGCTCTACTGGGAGAAAAATTTCCTGGCCGAGAACGCTCAGGCCGTCCTGTCGAGAGCCACGTTCTTCATCATCCAGACGCTGGGCGAAGACCATTACGGTTTGAGATTAGGCGTCTTCGGAACGGAGAACCTCATCCACGACATCAAGGAAATAGGCGTTGTTCGTCCCACCAATCCCCCTAATTACGAGTGGGTCGGGACGCCGGGGGTCATGGTGGACGTGGAGATGCCAAGCAGGCCATACGACTATTGGGGCACGTTGGTCAACCCCGACCTCGGCACCCTCAAGAAAGGCACGACCTACAGCCTCCTCAAGGGCGACCTGGTAAAACCCTTCGACCCCGGAACCTACCAAGCCATGTATCATACAGGGGACCAGTACGATAAACACCTACTGGGCAACGCCGTCGTAAAAACCTATACGGAGGACTACAAGGAAGCCTCGAACGGCACCATCTCCTATGGTTATTTCCTGGCGCCGTTCCGAATCGGCGGGAAGGAGGTGATCATGGATCCCTCCGCCTTCAAGAGAAACTGGTACCACAACGACCGCAGCGGATCGGTCAACTGGTGGCATGACGAGAATCTGTACGACTCGGGTCTCTACTTGTATGTACAGGGAAAGAACAAATACACGAACGACAGCTCCAGCATCGACATGAGGGTCGAATGGTACCATCCCTTTACCTTCGAAGGAACCGAGTCGACCACGGCCTACCTCAACATCGCCGGCGACGTTACGGGAAGCGTCTATATCCGCCATGAAAACAACTGGAGCAATGACGCTGAAATCGGGTACCACATTGGTATCTATGATGACACGCACAAAAAAATCATCAAATACATCGACGGCAGCTTCGAGGCGTCGGATAATGGGAACACGCAGAATTACAGCAAGAAGCTGAACGATCAGATTTCTTTCACGCTGGAGCCAGGCGTGAAATACTACGTCTACGCAAACATCTATGGAAACGGGAGCAACTCCAGCGGAGATTACGAGTATGTCTGCAAATTGAACCGGCTCAACCACCTCTCGCTGACCTTTGTGAACAGCGAGTTCGGGACGCTAATGACAAGGCCCAAGCACATCTGGTTGCCGAAGGTCGGTCCTGCGAAGATTCTCAAGTTCCTCCGCGAAAGGAGAAAATAGCCGCTCGGCAGACCAAAGGGACGGAAGTGAGCGAGAAGCGGCAAAGGGTCACGTTGCTAAAACCTGTCGCCTATCCCGCAAAATGCATGAAATCTTTTGCTAGTCTAAATCATAAAAACGATATCCATAAATTCAAGAATCTTGAAGCTGGAGAAAAACACCTTGCGAAATGGGTCCCCTGTGCCAGGATAGTTGCCACTCGTCACCCTGCCCTGGTAAGCCCCGCAGCAGCAAGAAAAAATATCGGTTGACGAATAAAAAGCGAGGTGTTCTGGCTCGAACTCTTGCCCCGTTCTTCGCCAGGTTCGTCAGACCCGCCGACGTCTTAGCCTCGGCGCTGAAAAAGCCATCGCTGACCTCGCATCCTCCTTCATCTTGACTGCGCGGGCGGTGCATCTGCGCCGCTCGATGCAGCATCACGGGCTCCTTTGACGGCCTCCCCCCGCAGGCAGGCCTTCACCTGATCGGCATCCTCCAGGGCGAGGACAGAGCGGGCCAGGTGTCTGGCCTCCTCGCTGTCAACCGTTAGGATCGTTTTCTTCACCTCCGGGATGCGCGGCGCCGTGGCCGAAAGGGAGCTGAAACCAAGCCCGATGAGCACGGGGATGGCCAGAGGGTTGCTGGCCATGTCCCCGGCCATGCCAATGGGTTTCCCGGCCCGCTCCGCAGCGTGCGCCGTCAGGGCGATGAGGCGCAGCACCGCCGGGTGGAACGGGTCGTACCAGCGCGCGACCTTGGGGTTCATGCGGTCGGCCGCCAGGGTGAACTGGGTCAGGTCGTTGGTGCCGATGGAGCAGAAGTCGAAATCCCGCAGGTACTCCTTCGCCATCACGGCCGCCGAGGGCACCTCCACCATGATGCCGACTTTGTAGTCCCCGGGCCGGACCCCGTCCCGGCGGACCGCCGCATCGGCTTCCGCCACCAGTCTGCGGCATTCGCGCAGTTCCCAGAGCGCCGAGACGAAGGGGAACATGATCCACAGCTCTCCTGCGCGCGACGCCCTGATCATAGCCCGCAGCTGAGTGAGGAAGAGGTCCGGGATGTCCAGGCACATGCGCAGGCCCTGCCAGCCCAGGTTGGGGTTTTCTTCCGCCTCCCCGGCAAGGTAGGGGATGGTCTTGTCGCCGCCCGCCTCGAGCGTCCGCATCACCACGGGGCCGGGCACGCGGCTCAGGATGTCCTCGTAGATGTAGGCCTGCCGCTCCTCCGAGGGCGCCTCGTCCCCCACGAAGACGAACTCGGTGCGGAACATGCCGACCCCGGTTCCCCCTGCGTCGAGAATGGCCTGGATGTCGGCCGGGCCGGCGATGTTGCCCCATAGCCCGATCGGTTTGCCGTCGCGGGTGGCGGTGCGGCGGGCGGCCAAGGCCGCGAGGCCGGCCCGGTCCGCAGAGATCCCGGCAAGACGGTCCCGCACAGCCTGGAGGGCGTTTTCGTCCGGGGCGGCCAGGACCACACCCTTCTCGCCGTCGCAGATGCAGAGCTCCCCGTCCTCAAAGCGCCCGAGGGCGCCGTGGATGCCGGAGACGGCCGGTATGCCGATCTGCTTGATGATAATGGCCAGATGGCTTGTGACGCCGCCCCGTTCGCAGACGATCCCCGCCACGAGGCCCGGCTGGAGACGAGTGGCGTCGAAAGCGCTCATCTCGTCGGTCACGATGACCACCGGCGAGCCGGATCGGAAAAGGGGGATCGGAAGACCGTGCAGTTGCCGGAAAAGATGCCTGCCGACCTCCTCGGCCTGCCCTGCCCTGGCGCGCAGGACGGGATCCGGAAGTTCGCCGAAGATGACCGCGAGGTCGTTTACAGTCTGCACGACGGCGTCCGCCGCCGTCCGGCCGGATTGGATCCGGTCCGTGATGCTCCCGTGGAAAAGCGGGCTCTCCAGCATGGCCAGGAGCGCCTCCCTTGCAGCACTGTCTTCCATCCCATGAAGCACCGCCGCGACCTCCCGGCAGGCGGCCTCGAGGCGCCCGAGTTCCAAGGCCGCCTCTTCCGGTTCGAGTTTCCGGCCGCTGACCTCGAACATCAGATGCCGAAGCCGGAACACCGGCCCCATGCCGATCCCCGGCGAAAGGGCCAACCCCTCTATGCACTGATTCACTGCCAAGCTCTCTCTCCTTGCATTCCATTGTCCCTTCCGGCCCGCGGCAACGATCCCCCAAAACGGCAGGCAGGGGCTTCTTCCACTGGCTGAACTTTCTCTCTTTTAACCTCAATCGGCCGTCGAGGCAAAGATTAATATGCCTGAAGACGAGCGTGATTCAGCCTAAAGGGCATCCATTAGCGTTTGCTAGGGCGTTGCCATTCGCTGCGAAGGGTATTACTACGAACAGTAATACCATCCACCAGAGGCACAACCATGAGAGTCACCACCAAAGGCCAGGTGACCATCCCGGAGCACATCCGCGACAAACTGGGCATAACGCCGTCCACCGAAGTCGATTTCGTTGAGGAAGGCGGCCGCGTTTACCTCGTGAAAAAGCAAGGGAGCAGGCCCTGCACCCGGAAATTCAGGACATTGCGCGGCGCAGCGACCGTCAGGATGACCACCGATGAGATCATGTCACTGACGAGGTCGGACGAGTGAAGGCCGTGCTTGTCGACTCGAACGTCATCCTCGACCTCTTTCTGGACGACCCCGAATGGGCGGGGGAGGGTTTCCAGGAGAGCTGGCAACGAAGAGAGCCCGGAGGGCGACCGGAGTTGCCAGCTCTCCAGTACGCGAAAACCGGATAAACCCAAAATCCGGATGAACCAGAATATTGGCACACGTGTATTTTTCCTTGCTATTTTGTAGAAAGCTTATTAATCTATATCATCAATTGAATCCCACCGCAAATTGGCGGGAGAGTTTCTTTCTGCAGGATTATCAGTTTGTTAAAGGCTATCATCCTTCAGTTTGTAACGTTGAAATTTTTCGAAAGGAGGATGATACCATGGCAAATGGAACCGTTAAATGGTTTAACGACCAAAAAGGGTTTGGATTCATCGAGCAGGAAAACGGCCCGGATGTGTTTGTGCATCACAGCGCAATCAATGCGAGCGGGTTTAAATCCCTCAGCGAAGGTGCACGCGTTACCTTTGACATTGAGCAGGGAGCAAAAGGACCAAGCGCAGTCAATGTGACCGCTGTATAAGCTTTTTCGAATCAGCTAAAGGCATGCCCCGTTAGTGGGGGTGCCTTTTTTTGTGTGCGCCCGGCAGGGGTAACCCCGCCTCCTACCCGATGACCACCCCACCAACCCAACAATATCTGCGCTGAAGCCCTTCCCTGTTATCAGCGATTTTATAACCTAAAAAACAGAAATGAAAAAACCATGGCAAAATCCAATTACGCATTCAAGAAACGTCAGAAAGAATTGACCAGGAAAAAAAGGAAAGAAGAAAAACAGCAGCGTAAGACAGAAAATAAATCCAGTGAACCAGTCGAAACTGATGAAACAACCACACCTCCATCAAAAAAATGTTAGAATCGCTTGATTTCCTTTTAGGACCTGGTGAAAAGTCATCGTTTTGCCGGATTGCAGGGTTTTCGGACGAAAAAGCCAGGAGGGAAAGAACAGACCCTGGTCCTGACGACCCATCCCGTTCCGAAGCCATTTCCGAGGGAGGCGAATCCAAACTGGAAATACAGCTTGTCTGCCAGGTCTTTGCGGTATATGAACCTATGCCGTTTGTGTTGTGATTTCTTGGATCCTCTTCTCAGGCATGCATGAAATCAGGGAGCCTCCTTGGCACAAGATCGCACAGCGACACTCGTTCTCCTCTCCTACAACGAACGGGACAACCTTGCCAGCCTCCTGAAAAACATTCCGTTTGAAGTCTTTGAGCAGGTGCTGGCGATCGACGCGGGATCCACGGATGGGACGCTGGAACTTTACCGGGAGTGGGGCATCCCCTGCGTCATCCAGTCGAAGGCCGGGCGCGGCAATGCCTTCACCCTGGCCGAGCGATTGCTCAAAACCGAATATGCCGTCTTTTTCAGCACCGACGGGAACGAAAACCCCGCAGATCTCCCACGGATACTGGAATACTTGAGAGAGGGAAACGATCTCGTCATCGCAGGCCGCTATCTCCTTCCGGGTTCAAAAACCGATGACAGCGACGATCCTTTCCTTTTGAGGAAAACGGCCGGCATCCTGGGCAGCCTCATAGTAAGAGTTTTATGGCAAACGGGCGTGCGTGACTGCATCAACGGCCTGAGGGGATTCAAGGTCACATCCCTGATACGGTTGAAACTTGACGCGGAATGGCACGAAATTGAGCTACAAAGCACGATCCGGGCTGCCAAACTCGGCATGCGAATCAAGGAATTCGGGACCGCAGAGCAACTCAGGATCAAAGGAGTGCACAAGGAGAGCGCCAACACGTCAACGCTGCTTCTGAGCCTGGGACGCATGCTCCTGCGGGAAATCATCGTAGGGAAAAAATTCGGCCAAAAAGGACCTCGATCCACAGAAAATGTCCCCTTTTCTTAAAAAGCACGGCCCGGTCATCCTGCTGGCCCTCCTTTTTGGGGGGCTTTATTCAGCCTCCCTGGATTCCCATGGCATGTTTATGTGGGATGAGGCCGAATACGCCTCCATCAGCAGATCTGTGCTGAACGGGGAAGGCTTTTCGATCTGCGGGCAACCCAACCCTCTCCGTCCTCCGGTCCTTCCCCTGGCGGGGGCCGCCGCGGCGCTTCTGGCAGGAAATCCAGCAGATCACATCCTCAAGGTCGCCATCCTCCTCTTTGCACTGGGCGCGCTCTTCATTGTCTACCTCGTCACATCTGCAGCATCGAATCGGATGACCGCCCTTGCCGCCGCAGCGTTCCTCGGCATGATGCCGGCATTCTGGCAACACACGTCCTATTTCCTTTCGGAAGTCCCGTTTCTGCTTTTTTTTTCAGGAGCAGTCCTTTTCTTTTACCTCGGGCTCCACAGGAAGGCAACTTATCTCTATGCAAGCTGGATCTGCTTCGCCTTGGCCCTCCTCACACGCTACACGGCCCTGCTGTTCGGCCCCCTGGTGATCATCTTCCTCATCCTGGCATGGCTGTCGCCTGTAAAGGCCGGCCGGGAGCACATCCTGAACCGGCATTTCTTTATCAGCCCCTTTGCCGGCATAGTCCTCCTCCTACCCTGGCTCCTGCGCCAGCAGTTCACTTTCGGTAACGCCCTTGTAGGATTTCAGATCGCCTCGGGGCAACTGAGCGCATACCTGCCTGGGACGACTATGCCGTGGTGGTTTTATCCAGCCTGTCTGCCCGAGATGCTTTCATGGCCCATCCTTTTACTGACCATTCCAGGTCTCCTCTGCATCTACCGCGAAAAGAGCGGACTGGGACTGCATGCCGTCGTCACAATCCTTTTTTTCCTCCTGTGGTTCAGCGCCTTCCGATACAAAGAACCGCGCCTCATAACCGGCATGCTGCCTCTTATGAGCATCCCCGCGGCCCTTGGGCTTCGGGAGGCGCAGCATCGGCTTACCTTTCTTTTCAGGCAACCCCAGACGAGGAGAGCCTTGTTCACCGTCCTTGCCGGCGCAATCCTGCTTTTCACGCTGATCTTGAATTACCGTGCAACCATCCCCACGATAAAAACCACCGTTGCTCTCGGCTACCCCGTGTTCACCCAGGCGATGGAGCGTTTGCAGGCCGTCAGCACACCGTCGGATCTCGTCATGGGGCCTAACACGCCTCAGATCTGCTGGTACGCAAACCGCAACTCCATTGATTTTCCTGAACGGGAAAAGTTCAAGGAGGACCTGAAGAAGGTTTCCTGGGTCGTCATTACAAACTTCGAACGCGGTCAGAAACCTTATGCGAATGATTTATTGAAAACAATCAGACAAAAGGATTTAGATGATCACAACGTCTTCGTCTTCAGAGACAGCCGCTTCTTCACGGTGCTGATCAAGAGCGAAATTCTGAGGCACCGCATTTAACCTGCTGCACCGCCGGTTTTTCAAACACGCTAAAATATTATATGCTTTATTTTTTGACATTTGGGACATTATTGGGTTTGTCTGCGGGTTTCGCACCAGGACCGCTTTTGACTCTTGTTATTACAGAAACACTTCGACATGATATCAAATCCGGTATTAAAGTAGCGCTAGCACCGATCTTAACGGATTTTCCAATCATTATCTTGACGCTTTTTTTCTTATCAAAATTAAATGATTTTCACACTATTTTAGGTTTGATTTCCATCGCGGGCGGTCTGTTTATTTTAACCATGGCCTATGAAAGCATTCGCATAAAGGGAATTGATCTTGATTCCAGAGATTCAGAGACGAATTCATTCACCAAAGGGATTTTGGCGAACGCTTTAAACCCTCATCCGTATTTGTTCTGGTTCAGCGTCGGCGCCCCGACCATGGTCGCAGCGATGCAGAAAAACATCATCGCACTGTTAGCCTTCATTGTCAGTTTTTATGTTTTTCTCCTGGGATCAAAGATCCTGTTGGCTGTGTTGACTGGAAAATCAAAATCCTTCCTGACCGGCAAAGCATACCTTTACATCATGCGCTTCCTTGGAATGGCACTGGGAGCCTTGGCAGTCGCTCTTTTTTACAACGGGCTGAAACTCATGGAAATAATCAAAGCCTAGACGCGCAGAGCAGCCCGGCTTGTTGCCCTCGCCTCGTGCGGTGGGATGAACTAGTTATTTGATTTTATCTTTAAAATATGTTAAATTAAAAGAACGTTAGTCTGGAAATCGTAATGTATTGATACAACCTAAGAACGCATTTTAAGAGCGAATTTATTCACCATTGCCAGGGGCAGAATAGCCACTTAAATCAAATTAAATAAATCAAAATTAACGCAGTCATTTTACCTTCACAAGGATGGATTAGTTCGAAAAATGCTAAATTTGCCCTGTAACACGGAGAAAACTTGGGAAACTTTGTCCCAGAACAAAATTCGGGATTTGGGTTTATCTCCATCTCGTTTGTGTGACTGGAAAAATCCTTATTTGCTGATGGACACTGGGAGTGACATCTGAAGAAAGGGGGAACAACCAAATGAGATACCGAACATTTTTTGTGGCAGGCATGTTGATCGTCCTACTGGCTGGATGCTCAGGCATGACGACGAGGGAGCAGAGGCTGCTCAGCGGCGGCGCCATTGGGGCCGGTTCCGGAGCGGTCATCTCTATTATCTCCGGTGGAAGCGTAGGCGGGGGGGCCGCTATAGGAGCGGCCGCCGGGGCTCTCGGGGGCCTGATATACGATGAATCCAAGAAGAGAGATAACAGATAAGGAGGCATCCGATGAAAAAGCTGATTCTCGGGATGATTTTGCTTCCATTGTTTTTGTGCGCTCAGACGGCTGCCGCTGAAACCCATCGAAGCGAACTCGGCTACACCATGAACATCCCTAATGGTTGGGTCTCACTCAGCAACGAGGATGTCCGCGGAAAACCCGAGGTGGTCGAAGCGGCGCTGCAGGCAGCAAAAAAGACCGAAGGCCTGACCGCATGGCCCGACCGCATCTCAGCCCAGCTGAAGTCAATGCTGGAGGGTGGAAACATGGACTACTATTATAGCCCGGATCCCCGTTTCACCATTTCCGTTTACAAGGCCGGGACGAACATTCCTCGATCCGCCAATGAATTAAGGGATGTTTGCATGAATCTTTCCAATGAACTCTCCGAGCAAGCCGAAAAGAAGGTACAGGTCCACTGTTGTGAACTCAGGATATTGAATGGAAATGTGGCCCTGCACATCGTGGCGGATGATTACTGGAAGGGACATAAATACATTCAGTCACTGCTGTCCAAATTAGCCGGGGATTCAAACTCCACCCCCTGAAAACATTGGGATTTTAGAGCAGATTTGGCGGATTTGGAAACCAGGTTGTACTTTCGACATGGATGCTGTCCCGATTATGAAAACGCGAAAGCCAGCTGTTCGTGGTCTAGGCCGAGGGGAGGTGTTCCCCACGGCTCGTTCAGCCACCTCCAAAGATCACGATAGGTAAAGAGGTTCATCCTGAGGAGCGCCACGAGGTTGGAAATGGACCAGGCGAAGGTGGCTCGTAATTGAAGATATTTCAGAATCAGCATGGCGATCAGTGCTGTCCAAATCTGGGTCTTCAAAGCGTTGGCAGAG
>NZ_AULM01000036.1 GCF_000422285.1 Desulfatiglans anilini DSM 4660 | reverse complement strand
ACCGCACGGTTGGTTCCTCCCGGTCCCCGGACAGCCTTGTGGTGGTGGCGTGAAGCGTTTCGCAGCCTCTGAGCGCGAAATCGGAGTTATCGCCCCTTGACAAAAAGGATTTGCGACTTAAATATTCTTCATAAATTCGCCCGTTTGCGAGTCCCGGGATCGCGAACGGGCCAAGGGTGGAAATGGGCAGGACAAAGATTTACTAAGGAGTTTCCAATCCGGAAATGAGGATTTTTCTTCACACCCTGCGGGTGCTCAGTCCCACCGCTTCGCGGCGGGTCCCGGTTTGGCCAATATCAAGGAAATCAAGCGTTCGCGCGGAGGCGACCTGCAGGTCGCCGCACAAGCAAACGTGCAGATTGACGCCGAGATTGGCCAAAAAGACCATTTCCGGATGGAAACCAAGGATGTTTCGAGGAGGTGATATCTATGGCGATCATCAGATGGCGTTATCCCTCGGAGATGCCCGCTATCGGGGAGCTGAGCCGGTTGCAGGAAGAGATGAACACGTTGTTTGACCGCTTTTTCGGAAAGGGCTCCGCCGTTTCGGCAGCAGGCGTCTACCCCCCGATCAACATGACCCAGGACGGCGACCATATCTATCTGAAGGCTGAGCTGCCCGGAATGGCTCCCGGCGACATCGATGTGACCATCGAGGACGACAACCTGATCCTCAAGGGCAATCGCAAGACCGATGTGGCCGAGCCGGATGTGAGCTATCACCGGCGGGAGAGAGGGGCAGGATCCTTTAGCCGCACCATCGCTTTGCCGGTCCGGGTCGTTGCGGACAAGGCCGCGGCCGAAACGCGCAACGGAGTGTTGAAGCTGGTTTTGCCGAAGGCGGAAGAGGTCAAACCCAAGAAGATTGAAATCAAGCTTTCCTGAGAGCAAAGGGGGTGATCGCAGTGGCAGATATGGAACTTCAGAGCACCGTCAAGAAACAGGTCGAGCCGAAGGCCGAACTGACATACTCCCGTCCGGTGTTCACGCCGGCTGTCGATATCTATGAAACCAAAGACGCCCTCGTCGTGCTGGCCGATATGCCGGGAGTGGATCAGAGCGGCGTAGATATCCATCTCGAGGAGAACATGCTCACGATCCGCGGAAAAGTCGCGGAGGAAGCTGTGGACAAGGACGTGGTCTACAGCGAATACAGGACGGGTGACTACTATCGGTCCTTCACCCTCTCCAATCTGATCGATCAGAACCGGATCGAAGCGGCGATCAAGGATGGAGTGTTGAAGCTGACTTTGGCGAAGGCCGAAACCGCAAAACCGCGTCAAATCGCCGTAAAAGCCGGCTGATGACATCGGGTGCGCCGTCTCTCTGAGCCGGGAGCGAAAAAACCCGCATCTTCTGCGCAGAAGATGCGGGTTTTTTCACATGCGTGCGGCTCTTGCCGCGCCAGTCGCCTAACCGTTTCCCCTGTTCCCCTGACGGGGGTTGACGGCCTTTCTCAAGTGAAGCGGTTCATCCCTTAGCCCGTGTTACCGGGTGCCGGCCGTTCAGCGATAGCCGCGGATGTCTTTGACCCTTGCGTAGCGTTCCTCGACGACCTTCCAGTTGATAATTTTCATGAACTGATCGACGTAATCCCCTCGTTTATTCTGGTATTTCAGGTAATAGGCGTGCTCCCAGACATCGCACACCAGGAGGGGATAGACGCCCCAGATCGCCAGGTCCTGATGCTTTTCGGCCTGCTGGATGACGAGGTGCCCCATGTAGGGCTCGTACGCGAGGATTCCCCAGCCGCTTGCTTCCACGGCCTTGGTTGCGGCCGCGAACTGGGCGAGCATGGCGTCAGCGGAGCCGAAACTCCGTACGGCGGCCTGCAGGAATTCGCCTCCGGGCGCGCCGCCCTCTTTCGCGAGATTGCCCCAGTACAGGGCATGCAGGACGTGCCCCGCGCCGTTGAACGCGAATTCGCGGGACCAGTGCTTGATCAGGCTGTAGTCGCCCGATTTCCGCGCTTCCGCGAGTTTTTCCATGGCAAGGTTGAAGCCTTTCACATAGCCGGCATGATGCTTGTCATGGTGGATTCTCAAGGTCTGTTCATCGATGTAGGGTTCGAGGGCATCGTAGGCATAGGGCAGCGGCGGCAGCATGCAGGCGCCGCCCTGCGCCGGTTTGGCCTCCTCCGCCGTGCCGGCGAACGCCTTGCCGTAAATGCCAGGAAGCCCGAGGGCCAGCGTAGCCATGCCGATGCCTTTCATCATTTCGCGCCTGCTCCATAACAGGTCCATAGATATCCCTCCCTTTCTGCGATGTTTACACTATGCGGGCCCATGCCCTGTATCCGCTCTGAAAGCCGCACGCTTTTCCGGGCTCGTTTTCCGGTTCCGCACCTTTCTGGTACCTTAAATTTTTTTGACTTCCAGCGCAAGTTTTGCGAGACTTGCGCCCATGTTGGCAATCCGTGCAATAGGGGGCAGGAGCATCGAATACGTGAGGCGGATGGGGGTTATGCTCCTGTTTCTGCTGGAAGCCGTCCTCTTCTGCTTCATTCCGCCTATCAAGCTGCGGCGCGTCATGAAGCAGATCCGGTTTATCGGCTTTCAGTCGATGCTCGTGATTATTCTGACCGGGGCGTTTTCCGGGATGGTGCTTGGGTTCCAGGGCTATTACAGCCTGAGCCGTTTCGGCTCGGAGGCGTTTCTGGGGCCCATGGTGGGGCTGGCGCTGATCAAGGAACTCGGGCCGGTCATTTCGGCCCTGATGGTCACCGGGCGCGCGGGATCCGCCATCGCGGCGGAGATCGGCATCATGCGCCTGACCGAGCAGGTCGACGCGCTCGAATTGATGGGCCTGAACCCTTTTCGCTACCTGATCGTCCCGAATCTGCTGGCGGGCCTGATCGCCATGCCCCTTTTGACAGCGATATTCGACGTCGTCGGTATCTTCGGCGGATATGCCGTCGGTGGGAAGCTTCTCGGCGTAGGCGCCGGGACCTATTTCGGAGAGATGAGCGCCTATGTGGAGGCCTCCGATGTCCTCGAAGGGCTTTACAAATCCCTGAGCTTCGGCGTCATCATCGTCTGGGTCTGTTGTTTCAAAGGGTTTTATACGGGCATCTATACGGGTTTTGGGGCCGAAGGCGTCAGCCGCGCCACAACGGAGGCCGTCGTCCTGTCCTCCGTCCTGATCCTGGTATGGGATTACTTCATGACGGCCTTGTTGTTCTGATGCGGCGATATAAAGGATGATCAGGATCGAAAATTTACATAAGTCCTTCGATGGGCATGCCGTTCTGAAGGGGATCGATCTGGAGATCCGCAAGGGCGAGGTCGTGGCCTTGATCGGGGGCAGCGGGTCCGGAAAGAGCGTCTTGATCAAGCATGTGGCAGGCCTGCTGAAGCCCGACCGCGGAGCTGTTTCGGTCGACGGCAAGAACATGGCGGCGCTGAAGGGCAAGGAACGGATCGCGCTGAGGGCCCGCCTGGGCTTCCTTTTCCAGGGCGGCGCCCTTTTCGACTCCATGACGGTTTACGAGAACGTTGCCTTCCCCCTCAAGGAGAAGTTCCGCCTGAGCGAGAAGCGGGTCGAGGCGCGGGTGTTGGAAGAACTCGAGAACGTCGGGCTCGCCGGTGCGGAGAACAAGTTCCCCTCCCAGATCAGCGGCGGGATGGCCAAGCGCGCGGCCCTTGCGCGGGCCCTGGTCACCGATCCGGAGATCATGCTGTTCGATGAACCGACCACGGGTCTGGATCCGGTCACGGGATTGAATATCATCCGCCTGATCGATGCGTGCCGGAAGCGGCTTCATTTTACCGGCATCATCGTGACCCACGCCGTCCCGAGGGTATTCGCGATCGTCGACAAGGTCGTCATGCTTCACGAGGGAAGGATAAAACTCGAGGGCCGGCCCAAGGATTTCATGGAATCAGGGGATCCGCTGGTGCAGGCGTTTGTCGGTCACAGCCTGGAGGGGGTGGAGGATACTCCCACAGGGAGCGAGGGCTCCTGAATCGGCCCAAGCCCGGACGGAAACGAATTGGCACTTGCTGTGAGCTTTTTACCCGGTTCGTGGATACCTTTCCTGGGTCCATCGGGTTCAGGTGCGGCAGCATCAGGATAAGGCATGAAAAAATTTGATCTGGAGTTCACGGTTGGATTATTTGTCATCGCGGGGATCATCTGCCTCGCCTATTTGTCGGTTCGATTGGCACGGATGGAAATCACAGGCGGATCAGGCTATGAAATCGAGGCCTGTTTCACCAATACAGGCGGGCTCAAGACCGGCGCGGCGGTGACGATCAGCGGCGTGGAGGTAGGCCGTGTGAAATCCATTGCACTGGAGGACTACTTCGCCTGCGTCGTCATGCAATTGCCGAAGGGGTTGGCTGTGCAGGACGACGCCATCGTTTCCATCAAGACCAAGGGGCTGATCGGCGAAAAATTCGTTGAAATCTCGCCCGGCGCCTCCGAAACACTCATCGAGCCGGGCGGACGCATCAGGGACACTCAGCCCGCCCTCGATTTCGAAGAATTGATTTCCAATTTCGTTTTCGGCAAGGTTTAATTGGATGCCTTTGCGCGAAGCAAAGACCTTTGCCTGGGTGAGGAGCGTTTGCAAATGGGTCTCGGCAGGATTGCGATAAGACTGGTTTTACTATTGATTCCGGTGCTTCTGGCGTTTCCCGCGCCGGCGCCGGCCGGCCAGGCGACCGAACAGATCAGGGCGACGACGGACAAGATCATCCGTATTTTGAGCGCCCCGGAGCTGAAAGACCCAGAACTGTCCGACGAACGGGCGCGCCGGATCAGGGCCGCGGTGGACGAGCGTTTCGATTGGGATGAGATCTCCCGGCGTACCGTCGGGCGATACTGGGCGAGGGCGACGGAGGATCAGCGCGCTAAATTCACCGAGCTTTTCGCCAAACTGCTCGAAAGGACCTATCTCGACAAGGTCGAAAACTATTCCGGTGAAGAAGTCTCTTACGACGACGAGATGATCGATGGAAGATACGGCCTGGTCAAGGTGACGATCAACAGCCCGCGAGGCACCGATATCCCTGTCGACTACCGCCTCATCCGGAAGGATGACCGGTGGTTTGTTTATGACATCTCCATCCAGGGCGTGAGCCTGGTCAATAACTACCGGATCCAGTTCAACAGCATCCTGGCGAAGTCTTCTTTCGATGATCTGTTGAAGCAATTGAGAAAGAAAGTGGAGGAGCTTTCGTGAGCGGGTTATTCCGGAGGGGATCGAAAAAAAGTGCATCCGAATCAGCGCGCTTTACAGGGCTGCTGTACTGTGGCGGAGTGTTATTGCTGCTGGGATTTCTGCTCTTTCCGCCGGCCGCAGCGCTCTCCGACCAGACCGCTCAGTTTCCGGCCGGTGACGGATCCACTGAGGCGGCGGTCGTCGAAGCGAATGAGGAGCCGTCCTTCGACGGAAACGATCTGCCCCCCTGGGAGAAAGAGGAGGGCGAGGCGCTTCAGCCCGAACCCATACCGGACCCGCTGGAGCCCTTCAACCGTGCCATGTTCCATGTCAATGACAAGCTCTACTTCTGGGTCTTCAAGCCGCTGGCGACCGCCTATGATTATGCATTGCCGGAGGAGTTGCGTTCGAGCTTCGATAATTTCTTCAGGAATCTCGAGATGCCGATCCGGGCAGTGAACTGTCTCCTCCAGGGCAGGTTCAAGGATTTTGGCAACGAAATCGCACGATTCGTTATAAACAGCACGATCGGCGTAGTCGGGTTCGGGGATGCGGCAAAGATCGTGTTCGACCTCGAACCCGGGGATGAGGACTTCGGGCAGACGCTCGGGCGGGCCGGCATGAAACCGCTGCTGTTCATCAACTGGCCGATTTTCGGGCCTTCGAGCGTCAGGGACACCATAGGGAGGGTCGGTGACGGGTTCCTGAACCCCGCCAATTACATCCTTTCGGACTGGCCTGAAAGGGCGGGGGTTTCCGTGTATGATCGGGTGAATGAGACGTCGCTTTCTCTGGGCGAGTATGAGAGTTTCAAACGGAGCGCCCTTGACCCCTACGTGGCGATGCGGGATGCCTACAACCAATACCGCGAGCAGAAGGTCCGCGAATAACAGACCGGGGAGAGCCGGCCCCGCTCACTTCTTGCCCGCCGAAGAAGCGAGCCCTGCAGAATGAAAAGGACCCGGAAAAGGGCCCATGACGGGAGTGAACGCCTACGCGAAGAGGGAGGTGAGAAGCCATTTACTACGAACATAAACCGGAAGGGCCTGTTGCCGAGGACCGCTTCGGCTATATCCATGTTTACTACGGCGAAGGGGTCGGCAAGACCACCCGGGCGATCGGGCTGACAACGCGTGCGGCCGGCGAGGGCCTGAGGGTGGCCTTCGTTCAGTTCATGAAATCCGGAGACTCCGGCGAGGTGAAGATCTTCCGGCAGATTCCGAACATCGCCTACTACTGCCCTGGAAAGCACCCGTTCATCCTGGCCAGGGGCCCCGAGCCGGTCCACTACCGGCACGCGGAACTGTCGCTCGAGCACGCCTTAGGCACGCTTCAGGATTCCGTCCAGATCCTGGTCTGCGACGAGATCCTCAACACCCTGATCTTCAATCTCCTGCCGGAGGAAGCCATCATGGACCTGATCACGCGCTGCCGGGAGCGGGTCGATCTGGTTCTGACCGGGAGGCACGCACCCCCTGAGATCATCGATGCCGCCGATTACGCGACGGAGCTGATCCAGGTCAAGCACCCTTATTACAAAGGGGTGCGCGCCCGTAGAGGAATCGAGTACTAAAAGGCCCACTCCACACCGAAGATGTAATTCCGGTCCGGCGCCGGGTAGTAGTTGGGCGCGTCCGGGAACCCGCCTATGACAACGTATTCCGAGTAATCCTGATTCGTCAGATTGTTGACGCCCACGAAGGTCTTGAGGTTGTTCCAGGTGTAGGAAAGCCGGGCGTTGACGATGTAGTAGCTGCCCTGTTTGGAGAAGGCGTTCGCCTGGTCGCTGATCGCGTAGCTTTCGCCGACATAGTTGTAGTCGGCCGAGAAGACCATGCCGGTGATAAAATCCTGCAGACGAAAACCCAGGTTCCCCCGGTGGCGCGGTACGGCGGGGATGTCGCGCCCCTCGTAAGGGTCTTTCTCGAAGGTGGCCTTCTCATAGGTGTAGTTGCCGTAAAGCGTCAGGTGTTTCAGGACGCGTGCCTTCGCGCCGAGTTCGAGGCCCCGGTGCAGTGTCTCCGGGTGGTTTTCGTTGGTGTAGGTGTCTTTGTTGAAGAAGATCTCTTCTTTGATCTTCGCTTGAAAGATCGTCAGGTTTGCCTCGATGTCCCGGGTGATGAAATGGCGGATGCCTGCCTCGAGGTGGTCCCCGCGCTGCGGGTGCAAATCCGGATTGATGTTGATGGTGCCCAAGTAGAAATCGTAAACCACCAGTTCGTCCGTCAGCGGAAAGCGGAAACTCCGGTTGGCGCGCGCAAAGACCGATGATTCCCCCTGATAGAGGTAGGTCAGTCCGGCGCTGTAGGCGTACTCATGGTCGTCGACCGTATCGTCCAGGGGGGCCAGGTAGCCGGTCAGGTCCTCCTGCTTCATGTCGTATTCGACCGCTTCCCGGCGCGCCCCTAGGGACAGGATCAGGTTGTCGAGGACGAACAGGTCGTTGTTGAGGTAGAACCCATAGCTGTCCCGGGAGACGTTCGAGCGGCTGGACGGTGCTGGCGGGGCGCCGTACAGGGTGTCGAGATCCATTTCGGCCCGATAGAAGTCCGCCCCCGCGATCAGGGTATTCGGGCGCGAGAAGAGGGGTTTCTCGAGGACGTAGCGCGGTGTAAAGGACCACGTGTCGAGTTTTCGTTCCGCCGAGAAGGTGTAGCTGACGAATGCCTCGTCGGTGTCGCGGTACCGGTAGCCTAAATCGGCGGCGAGATACCCCAGTGCGCCGAAATCGATCCGTGTGTCCAGCTTGAGGTACTGGTCCGTGTTCTTGGCGCCGTCATCCGGGGCGTTCGCCTGACGGCGGTCGAGGGCATAAGCCTCCTCGGTCAGCGGCCCCGGCAGACCATAGTCGTCCGAGTGATAGGCTCCGCTCAGGTTGAAGCTCAGGGAGTCCGTGGCGTCATAGGCCACCTTGGCCCCGACGTCCCGGGTGCGCAGGTAGCCGTTTTCACGGTATCCGTTCATCGACTCATAGCTGGCGGAAAGAAGGGTCGCCAGCCGTTCCGTGCCGCCGCCTGCACGCGCCCAGCCTTTCGCGCGCCCGTAGCTCCCGCCGCTGCCGCCCACTGCGGCGTTGAATCCCTTGTCCGGAGTCCTGGTGATGATGTTGATGACGCCGCCCGAGGCGTTGTCTCCGTAAAGGACGCTTCCGGCCCCGCGGACGATCTCGATCCGTTCGATCTGGTCGAGAGGGATTTGCGTCCAGTCGACGCCGCTCAGATCGATCTCGTTTACACGGCGGCCGTCCACCAAGACGAGCGTGTTGTAAGGCCCCGTCTCGCCGAATCCCCGCAGGTCGACCTGGGCGGTTTTTCCGTTACCGTAGAGGTCTCTTACCACAACCGCCGCCTCCGAGCGGAGCAGATCCGGCACGTTTTCCGCGTTGGCGTTCTCGATCGTTTCTTCGTCGATGACGGTCACATGGGCCGGGACCTCCTGAACGGCCTGCTCGGTGCGCGTTCCGGTGACGACGACGGTTTCCATCCGGACCGCATCCTCGGCGGCGGCCGGCGCGCGGTTGCCGGCTGCCGCCAAAGCGAAGACGGCCATACTGCAGTAAAATGTCTTGATCCAGGGTTTCATCCTATTCTCCTTTCGCTGTAGAAAATGAGTCGGCGTCCGGAGAAAAAAATCCCCGGACCGCTTTGCGATCCGGGGATGACCCTTTTTTATCCACGGGATCCGGGATGCGACCCCGTACCACGAAGGTCTTGTATCCCTGTTCAGGCAGGTCTTCTGACTCCTCCGCCCTCTCGGCGGCCTTCCCATCCGAGGGCGTCGGACAGTGGCTTCTCTAGGCCGGGAGGTTTCCTTCTCCTGCGGGAGCGGGGAAAAGGAGCGGAGTCACAGCGGCGGGTCCGTCCCCGTTTTCAAGGGAGTTCCCTTTTAAGCCCTTGCGGGCACCTGAACGTGCGAATCTTCCTATCAGAAGATGATTGGAAGGTCAAGCAGATAGAAGCGAAAGGCAGCCGGCGCCGTCTCCGGGCAAGCAAAGGCGATGTGGGAAAGATTGAAAAAGCGGCTGATAAAACGTATCATTCTAAAAAGTGGTGTGGTGCTGAATGGGGGCTTTTTTGGCCGTACGTATCGACCTTATGGAGGAGTTTCCATGAAAAAGAAGACAGGAACGACGTGGATTTTGGTTGCGGCGCTCTTTCTGCTCGGAGCGTGTTCGCCTATCTCACCGCAGCTCCGTCATTCGTCCGAGGTGGATGTGCCCTTCGAGACGCTGGTTTCCGAAGCGGATGCCCATAAGGGAAAGACCGTTCTTTTGGGCGGGAAGGTCCTTTCTATCCAGCCGGAAGCCGCTCGAACCCTTATCACCGTGCAGCAATGTCCCCTGAATCATGAAGGCCGCCCCCACTGCAAAACGGATTCAGGCGGTGTGTTCCTGGTCTCCTACCACGGGAAGCCCCTGGGACCTCTGAGCAGGCCGGATCAGGAGATAACGGCGGTCGGGAAAATCATCGGGCTAGAGAAAAATGACGGCAGTTACTGCGCCTCAGGCTGCCTCGTGATCGAGTCCGAAGATGTCTACCTCTGGGCGATGGCGCCGCCGGCGGATTACAAACTGTGGCCCCGTTATCCCTACGACCGCGGCGCAAGGTCCTGGGAGGGTTATTAGCTGCATGATGCAGCTGGGCCCACCGCCCTTATTTTTTGAACAGCGCCTCAAGGGCCCGGCGCGCCTCGGTGACGGGGTTGACAGACTCCCGGTTTGAGCCGCGGGGGAGAAAATACTCGCAAAAATTTGCGCGCTCCTTGTCCACGACCCGTTCAGCCGAGACCTCTCGGCATTCGTTGTACGCATGGGTGTCATAAAATTTACACTGTTTGCAGCAGTGAAGATCCCGCCCGCATCGGGGGCAGGTATCGCTGCGCAGGATCCTGTCGTGGGTCTTGATGGTCGTTTTGCAGAAGGCACAACGCATCTTCCATCCTCCATCGATACCGTTGCGTTATGATAATCAGGTGTTTCAATCGGATGTTTCGCCGCTTCGATCTTCAGATCACGGGATATCGTCATGCAGGCGATCGCTTACAGACGCTCGGAGATCCAGGTGCTGGATCACACGGCCGATCTAGGCATCATTGTAAAGAGTCCTGATCTTCAAACCCTTTTCGAAGATGCGGCCGGGTATATGATGCAGATGATGGTCGCCCCCTTGGAAGAGGGGATCGGCCATGATTTCGCGATACGGGTCGAGGCCTCGGACCTCGAGGACCTGATGGTCCGATGGCTGGGGGAGATCCTCTATCTTTTCGAGGGCGAGGGGCAGATCGTCACTTCGGTCCGCATCGAGGCGCTCTCGCCCTGCTCTCTTTCGGCCGTAGTGAGGCAAACCCCTTTCGACGCCGAGGTTCACGAGGTCCTCTGCGAGATCAAGGCGGTGACCTACCACCAGATAGAGGTTCGCGAACGAGCAGGCCGCTGGGAATCCCGCATCATTTTTGACGTCTAGGGGCAGGATCCGCCGGAAGGCCTTGGGCTCGATGCCTGTCTTCGACTGCCAACGCAAAAAGGGGAGGTTTCCCTATGGATATCAAACTCGAAAAGGTCGACGACTGCCGATGGCGGATTCCCAGGACCGGTCCGATGCGTGTCGACGGGCTGATTTTTTCGAACGACGAACTCATCAAGCAGGTCCAGGGGGACCAGAGTCTGCAGCAGGTTGCCAACGTCGCCACCCTGCCTGGAATCGTGGGGCACTCGCTCGCCATGCCGGATATCCACTGGGGTTATGGCTTCCCGATCGGCGGGGTGGCGGCCTTCGATCCGGCAACCGGGGTCGTGTCACCGGGCGGGGTCGGTTACGACATCAACTGCGGCTGCCGACTCATGACCACGGCGCTCACGATCGGAGACGTACGCCTCTCTATCAAAGAGCTGATACTCTCCCTGTTCAGGAATGTCCCGACCGGCGTAGGATCCACGGGGGCGGTCGTGCTCACGAAGGCCGAGGAGGCCCGGGTGGCGCTCGAAGGTGCGGCTTGGGCCGTCAAACAGGGCTTCGGAACGACGGAGGACCTGGAGAGAACGGAAGACCTCGGCACCATGGCCGGAGCGGATCCTTCCGTCCTGAGCGAACGAGCCCTGAAGCGGGGCGTCGATCAACTCGGCACCCTCGGATCAGGCAACCATTTCCTTGAAGTTCAGGTCGTCGATACGATTTACGATCCGAAAACCGCGGCGGCCTTTGGTCTGCAAGAAGGTCAGGTGACCGTTTTCCTCCACACGGGATCAAGAGGATTCGGCCATCAGATCTGTGACGATTTCCTGAAGATGATGAGCCAAAAATCCAACCTGCTGCCCTTTGACCTGCCCGACCGGCAGCTTGCCTGTGCGCCCCTTCAGTCCGAGATGGCACGCCGCTATCTCGCGGCCATGGCCTGTGCAGCGAACTATGCCTGGGCCAACCGTCAGATCCTCATGCATCTGACGCGGGAAACATTCATGAAGACCCTGGGCCTTTCTCCCCGCGATTTGAGAATGCGGCTTCTCTTCGACGTGTGCCACAACATCGCCAAACACGAAACGCACCGCTTCGGCGGGCGGACCATGGAGCTGTGCGTGCATCGAAAGGGCGCCACACGCGCTCTGCCGCCCGGGCATCCGCTTCTTCCCGAGATCTACCGCCTTGTCGGGCAGCCCGTCCTGATCCCCGGGGACATGGGAACCCACTCGTACGTGCTGGTCGGCGCTGAAGGTGCTATGGCGGAGACCTTCGGTTCGACCTGCCACGGGGCCGGCCGGGTGTTGAGCCGCTCTCAGGCCCTCAAGCGGGCCAAAGGCAGGTCGATTAGCCGGGAAATGGACGACAAGGGGATCGTTGTGCACTCCAAAGGCAAAAAAACACTGGCGGAAGAGATGCCGGAGGCGTACAAGGACGCATCTCAAGTCGTAGAGGTGGTCCATGCCGCCGGCCTTGCCCGGAAAGTCGCTCGACTGACTCCATTGGGAGTCATCAAAGGGTAGGCTTTCCTGTTCTCATACGGAGCATATCCCTGAATATCTTCGAATTTACCAGTTCGCTCCGCGCCGGTCAACTGAAAAGTGCCGAAAAACGGCTTGTATCGCCGAAAGATATCCTGTATATAGGGTGAGTGAATGCCCATTCATTATTTTCATCCTCAAGGAGGCCGGTGATGCAGTACGATCTAACGGAAGAGCAGTTGATGCTGAAGGAGACGGTGGCCCGAATCGCCAGGGAGCAGGTCGCGCCGGGGGCCGAGAAACGCGACGAGGAGGCGCAATTCCCTTGGGACATGGTGGAGATCCTCAAAGAAAACGCCCTTTTCGGGGCTGATTTTCCAGAGGTTTATGGGGGCTCCGAGATGGGCCTGCTTGCGCTCTGCGTGATGATCGAGGAACTCGCCAAGGCGTGCGCATCCACCGCCGTGATTCTTCTGGTGCACGAACTCGGGACTATGCCCATCTTTCTTGCGGGCAATTCCGAGCAGAAGTCACGGTATCTGCCGCGTCTGGCTGCCGGGGATGCGCTCATCGCCTTCGGACTGACTGAGCCGAACGCCGGGTCGGATGTCTCGAGCCTCCGCACTCGGGCGGTCAAAGAGGGCGACGGTTATCTCCTTAACGGCAGCAAGATCTTCATCTCCCATGCGGACGTGGCGGAGGTGATCTGCGTGGCGGCCAGGACCGATACGACGGTGCCCGGCCACAAGGGGACGGGCGTTTTCATCGTGGACAAGGGGACTTCCGGGCTCAGCATCGGGAAGCGCGAGAAGAAGATGGGGCTGCGCGCCTCTTCCACCGTGGAGGTCGTTCTGGAGGATGTCCGCGTTCCGGCGGCCAACCTGCTCGCCGAAGAAAACTCAGGATTCCCTATCATCATGAAAACGCTCGACATCACCCGAATTCCCGTGGCGGCCCAGGCGGTGGGGATAGCGCAAGGCGCGCTCGACTATGCCATCCAGTACACCAAGGAGCGCCAGCAGTTCGGGAAGCCGCTCTTCTCTTTCCAGGGTCTTCAGTGGATGATGGCGGATATGGCGACACGGGTCGAGGCATCGCGCCAGTTGACTTACAAGGCCGCTGCACTCTTCGAGGCGGTGCCCAAAAACCTCGACAGGGTCTCCCGTGAACTGATCCGCCACTCGGCGATGGCGAAGGTGTTTGCGGCGGACACCGCCATGCAGGTGACGACGGATGCGGTGCAGCTTTTGGGTGGGTATGGGTATGTCAAAGAATATCCGGTGGAGCGGATGATGCGGGATGCCAAGATCACGCAGATTTACGAAGGGACGAGCCAGATCCAGAAGGTCGTGATCTCTTCCACCCTTTGATTCGGCAAGGCGTTGGACCCCCTGGTTCACCCCGGGCGGCCGTCGCTCTATCCCGCCGGATCGCGGGATGATTCTGTGATCCGGCGGGATTGTCTTGTTCAGGTGAGCCGCGGCCGCAGCCGGAAAAATTCGGGAAGGGGCCCGGGGGGCCCGAGATGCAGCTCGAAAGGTCTGATCTACCCGGCCTTGCGGGGCTTGAAAGGAACTCGAAAGGAAGCTGAATGACGCTATCGATGACCGCCTCTTTGGTGATGGCGGCGGGGCGCGGCAGCCGGATGGAAGGCTACGCCGGCAACAAGACCCTTCTTCCCCTGCTGCCGGAAGGCGGGCCGTTTGTCGGCCGTCAGCCGTTGATTTTCGAAATCGTGAAAAACCTCCCGGCCGGGCCGAAGGCGATCGTGGTCCACCATCGAGAGGCGGAAGTCAGGGAGGCGACCCGGCATCTCGATGTCACCTACTGCCGGCAGCCCGAGCTGAACGGGACCGGTGGCGCGCTCATTGCGGCGGCCCCCTTCATTGAAAAAACGTCCTTTGACGCCCTGTTGATCACCATGGGAGATGTCCCTCTTGTCGAGGCGTCGACTTACGGGGCGTTGGTAGACGGTCTGGTGCAGCACCCCTTCATGGTGCTCGGCTTTAAGCCCCGGGAAAAGCGCCGCTACGGTCTGGTGGAAATGGAGGAGGACCGGGTGATGCGTATTACGGAGTGGACTTACTGGAAGGATTATCCCCCCGAGACGCAGAAGCGCCTGACGATATGCAACGCCGGGATCTACGCCGTACGTAGAGAGGTCCTTGGCAGGTTCCTGCCGGTTTTGGAATCGCGCCCCCACCGGGTGGAAAAGCGGGTGAATGGCGCCATGAAAACCATCGAGGAATATTTTATCACGGATCTGGTGGATTACTTGAACGAGGCGGGCTTGACGGTAGGCTGCCGCGTGGTCTGCGACGAAAGCGAGGTCATGGGGGTTGACGATCCGGAAAGCCTGCGGCGGGCGCAGGAGATTTATGCCATGCGCCGAAAGAAGGGGTGAACGGTGTCCAAACCGGCTCCGAGACGAAGACCGCCAAACGGCCCTCGCCCCTACATCCCCGGGGAGGATTCGACCGCTTCGACGGTGAATTCCCGCAGTTTGCCGGGCAACGGCCCGAAGACGATCGTGAAGGGCAGGGCGGCGCCGGGTTCTATATTGAAGTTGCTGCGTGCCACCCCATAACGGTTCTGCATCCGCGCCGTGATTTCCTCCATGGTCATCGTTTTCAGTTCTTCGTCCTTTAAGGAATTGCCCGCATAGGCCTCTCGCGTCTGCACGATCTGCCCTTGTTCATCGACCAGATTTGCCCGCAGAAGGACAAAACTTCGCTTTTCCGGGTACTGGTTGATGACCGTGCCGTTGATGACGAAAAGGGAACCGGCCTTCTCGGATGGCATGAATCGTCCGTTGATCTCGGCCAGGCGCAGCTGCCTGGCGCCTGTGTCTTCTGTCGTGGGCTTCGCCTTTTCGATGAATGGAATGGAGGAAGGGATGTACTCGGGCGCGAAAAACCAGACGCCCGCACCGGCGGCGAGAAGCAGTGTGAAAAATATCAGCAGATACAGCCAGATGCGGTTTTTTCGCCCGGGCTGGCCCTCTTCGTTCGCCTGCGACCCGGCATCCGTTCCTAACGCTGTTTCGTCCTCCTGTTGAAAGTCCGGAGTTTCTTCCTCTGCGGCTGTCTCCTCCGGCTCGATGTCATCGTGACGGTAAACGCTTTCGATCAGGGCGTCGAAATCGATTTCGGCATCGCTTTTCGAGGTTTGCGTAGATTCCTCATCATCCAGAGGAAAATACGGCGCTTCCTCGAGGTTCGTCCGCTCTTCTGCAGGTCTCTCAAGGGCCTGGTCTGCGTCTGCGAGTGCCGGCGGGGGGGCGGGGGGAAAGGCCCTGAAGATGTGCCTGCAAATCGAGCATCGCACCTGTGTGCCACCCGGATCGAGCAGGGTTTCATCGACGCGGAAGCGGCTCTTGCACCGCTCACACTGGATAATCATGGGCATCCTCCCTCATTTTCCCGCTGCGGGATTCAGGGCTCCAAAGTGAATATCTCCGGCAGCTGGCGGTATTGCTCGGCGTAGTCCAACCCATAGCCGACGAGAAATCCTTCCTCCACCCTGAATCCATAGTAATCGATCGGAACCTCCTGGGTACGGCGTTCCAGTTTGTCGATCAGAACGCAGATCTTGAGTTCTTGCGGATTCTGATGCCTCAGGGTCTCGATCAGGAGCGAAATGGTCTGCCCGGTGTCGACGATGTCTTCGACCAGAAGGACCCTGCGCCCTTCGAGCGGGATCTCCGGCTCCTTGGTCAACCGGATGCAGCCGCTGCTGTCCATGGACATGCCGTAGCTGGCGGCGCGGACGAAATCGATTTCACACGGCAGATCCAGTGCGCGCACCAGGTCGGCGAAGAAAAAAACGGACCCGTTCAAGACCCCGATCAAGATGGGCTTATCCTGGCCGTAGTCCCGGGCGATCTCGCGGGCCAGCTCCGCCACTCGCTGAGCAATGGCGTCCCTGGAGATAAAAAGGGTTTTTTTCACGTTTTTCTCCTGTGTGGTCCGACCCGGTGTTGAGGGCTGTTCAAGCTCGGCCGGGATGAGAATGTCACCGGCCAAAAGGATAGTGCGCTCTCAAAAATCTGTCAATGGCCCCTGCGGCTGGTTTCCGGGGATCCCGAGTGCCGCTTCCATGGTTTCGAGGAGGTTGTCGAGGACTTCCAGATGCTGCTGCGTAACGATGGCCCGCTCTGTGCTCAACTCCTGCAGGGTCGCTTCGGTCCGTTCGATCTGCGAGAGAAGGGATGGGGTCCGCTGCTTGCCGGGGTCCTCTTCAGTGTCGTTGTCGAGGAGGTTTCGGGTGCGGTCTTCGAATGTCTTGCAGAGCACGAACCATCTATCGGCCAACCGTGCCAGAGGTTTTTCGTGTTTGAAGGCCCTTTTCCTGATCTGATCGATCTGGAGCCAGGAGATCAGGCCGACCAGTTCATCCATGTGCTCGGCGCAGTCTTCCATGGCCCGCTTCGCTGCAGCCGATTTGCCCGGACTGCCGCACCCGGCGTCCGACCGGCTGGATTCCATCGCAGCACCTCCCGAGTGAGTTTCAGGGATAGACTTACTTTGTTATGTTGTCGTTCAGGCATCCCCGACCGGGAGGAAAGGCAGACGATCCTTCTTGCGATAAGCGAGCGCCTGGCAGGAGGCGATGAGACGGTCCTTTTCATCCCGCACATGGATGTCGTAGGTCCCGGTCTTGGCGGAGCGGTGGACTTCGCGGGATTCCGCCGTGAGGGTCGCCCCCGCCTCGGGTGGCCGGTGGTAGACCACGCTGACGGAAAGGGCTACGGCGACGGTCCCGTGGCTGTTGCAGGAAATCTGGAAGGCCTCGTCCATCAGGGAGAAGATCGCGCCCCCGTGCACCATCCCGAAAATATTCTCGTTGGTCGTATCGGGCTTCATTTCGACCTTGGCATATCCTTCCTCGACGTCGACGAGGCGGAGGCCGAGTTTATCTGCATAGCCTTCTTCCCGGACCCGGGCGAACATGGCGGAACGGATCGATTCACGCAGGGCCATTCATGATTCTCCTTTCTGCTGCAATTCGTGCGAACGGGTTCGCGTCGCGTCGGGCCGATCCGGCGGTCCATCTCCGCCGGAAAGGGAATCCTGGTCGGCGGCGGGGAAGAAGACGCGGAAGGTGGTGCCGCCGGACGAGAGGCAGTCTTCCCGTTGGCGGCAGAAGGTGCAGGCTTCGATATCCCCCGGGCAGACATCCGTGTTGAGCGGAATGAAGCGGCAGCGGGTGGAGTTCATATCGATCCTGAAGTGATACCGTTCGGAAAAGATCTTCATCCGCAGCAGGTCGGCCCCTTTTCCGCCGGCATTGAATTCATAGGGGTGTTTGGATGAGTAGGCCATCGTTTCCTGGGTCGAGAAAAACCCCTCGAAGATCCGCCGCTGATTTTCTTCGGTGATCCCGACGCCGAAGTCCTGAACGACCAATTCGGCCCCTTTGCCCCGCTGGTGCAAACGCAGCTCGATGCGTCCGTGGTCAGGGGTGTTCTCGACGGCGTTCTTGACGAGACCCGTCACCACCTTTTCGAGGACGTCCATCGGGATCTCGATGGCGGGCGCCGGGGTGAAATAGCGCTGGATATCCAGGCTGCGATGCGAAAAGCGCGGTTCGATCTCATCGAGGATGCGGGGAATGACCTCATGAGGCAGGATACGTTCCACGGGACGTTCTTCGGGGACGAAGAGATCATCGATCCGCTTTCTGATGGCCTCCACGAGCGGACCCTCACCCACCCTTTCGGCTGCCAGGGCTTCCAGGAGGTCGGTGCAGGACTCGAGCAGAATCGTTGCCACCTGGTGAATCTGGTAATTGGAGTCCCTGATGATGTCATCCAGCTGATACTGCATTTCGAGGATGCGGTTCAGATTGCGCTCCGCCCGCCCCATGGTGGGTTTCCATGCCTCCGGGGGCACCTGGGCCAGACGCTTTTCGAGGATTGTGAGAGATGCCGCAAGAACCGACAAAGGTGTACGCAGTTCGTGCGAGAGGTGATTGATGACCTTGTCCTTGGCGCGGTTGAGAGCGGTGACCTCCTTGTAAGCCTCCTTCAACTCCTCTGCGAAGCGGGCGTTCTCGATCGAAAGGGCTACCGTGCCGGCAATCATGTTCAGGAGTTCGATGTCCGTCTGGTCGAAGTCTCCGCTTTTTTTGTTGATGGCGCAAAGGACGCCGATGATCCGGTCCTTCTCGCGCAAGGGGACATCCAGGAGGCTGCGGGTGTTGAACCCCGCCTGGCGGTCGACCATGGTGTAAAACTTCGGATCGCTGTAGGCATCCTTTACGATAATCGGCTGCCCGGTCCGGAGGACCTCCGCTGAGACACCCTTGTCGGCCGGATATCGGATTTCTTTGATCTTCCGCTCGGTGGCCGAATCGTCATGGGCCCCGGACTTGAAGAAGAGCTCGTTTTTTTCATGGTCCAGGAGAATCACCAGCGCGCCTTCCGAGTCGACCATGTTCTTGATCTCATTGCTGACATAATCGAGCAGGTCTTCCAATTCGGGATACTGGGGCAGCGCCATGCCGATGCGGAGGAGGGCCTCGGTGTTTCTCGCCAGCCGTTTCTCGTGGGTGACATCCCGCAGGATCATCAGCTCCATGGACGTGCCGTTCGCTTCGTCTGTGAGTACGGTGTCGCGTATGACGACATCCAGCAAACGTCCGTCCTTCGTCAAACGCTTGGTTTCATACCGTTTGAGCCCCTTCTCCTGGAACAGCCTCCGGACGCTTTCTCCGGTCTCGCCTCCCGGCTCCGCAGGGTAGAAGGGGATTTCCTTTCCCTTGAGCTCATCGAGCGTCCAGCCGAAAACCTCGGTGAAAGACGGGTTCAAATACCCCACGCATCCTTCCTGATTGAAGACCACGATGGGATAGGGGGCGAACTCGAGAAGGGTGCGGTAGCGCCGTTCAGACTTTTTCAAGGCCTCGCGGGCGCGGTATCTCTCGCTGATATCGCGGACGATGCCCCGAAAACCGGTTTTTTCACTGGCCTTGTTGACCACGAGGTTGGCGGAAAGTTCGATGATCCGGGTGGATCCATCCTTCCGGCGGATTTCCCAGATCATGTCATTGATGCCCTCGCCGGTCCGATAGATCTTGTTGAAGGTATCAAACCCCTTGCGGGCGTAATCTTCATCCATGAAGATGGAAAAGCTTCTGTAGAGGATTTCTTCGGGGGGGTAGCCGAAAATCCTGGCAAGCGAGTTGTTGAAATAGGTGAAATGTCCCAGAATGTCGATTTCGTAAACGCCTTCCCCGATGTTCTCGACAAAGGCCTGGTATCTTTCACTGGACAGGGGCTCAGGGGATGCAGGGGCCGTGCCGGCCTGGGAGGCCGCTTCGGACTCGGAGAGCTTCTTTTTCTTCACGTTTCCGGAGGCGGAGGGTTTTTCGGGTGCTTTTTTTCTCATAGGTGCTCAGGTGTCTCGATGCAGAGGAGAAAACTGAAAAAACAAACCAGATGATTCTAAACAAAAAATCCCTGCCTTGTCATTACAAATCGTATGCCGGACGGGCGCGGTGAGGCCGCCCGGCACGCCAAGCTGAGGTTCTTGACTTGGGTGGGTTCTCAGCATACACTCACAGTTCTTTCGGCGTCTGTAAAAATACCTCAGGCGGCCCGAACGTCGGAGAATTCAGGAGACAATGCATTGCGAAAACAGGTTAAAATTCCCAAGGCCACCATCACACGGCTCTCGCTCTATTACCGGCAGTTGGAGCTTCTGGAATTCGATGGTTACAGAATGGTCTCGTCGGATAAGCTGGCGTGGCTGTGCCAGGTGAATCCCGCTCAAGTTCGTAAGGATCTCGGGTATTTTGGTGAGTTCGGGGTGAGAGGGGTCGGCTATGACGTCATCGACCTGCAGACCCACATCAAGAAGATTCTGGCTGTCAACCGAGACTGGAAGATCGCCGTGGCCGGCGTCGGAAACCTCGGTTCGGCTCTTCTTCAGCAGGAAAGCCTCGCGGCGAGGGGTTTTGTATGTGTTGCGGCCTTCGACAGCGATCCTGAAAAGATCGGACAGCTTACGCCGAGCGGGATTCAGATCCAGGACATCAAAGAGCTCGAAACGACTGTCAAGGAACGTCGGATCGAGATCGGCGTGATCTCCACACCGGCTTCGGCGGCGCAGATGGTGGCTGACGAGTTTCTGGAGGCTGAGGTGCACGCGCTGCTGAATTTTTCTCCGACGCGCATTGTGGTCCCTGAATGCTGTCTTGTTGAAAACATTGATTTTACGGTTAAACTGGATGTTCTGACGTACAAGCTCCATCACAGGCTCGATCCGTAGAGCCGGTGGGGGTGAAAAAGCTGGCTGCATTCTTTGATGAAACAAGGAGGTTTGGTTTATGCGCAGGGTTTGGATGGTGTTTATGCTTTTGCTCTTTATGGGAATTGGCGTCGCTTCCGCCGGGGCACAGGAGATCAAAAGGCCCAAGGCGCTGGTTCCGGAGCGGGAATTCGACTTCAAGGGTGTAGACGAGGGCTCGGTTCTGGAGCATGCTTTCGTGATCCGGAACGAAGGCGAGGCGCACTTGAACATTCTGGATGTGAAGACCGGCTGAGGCTGCTCTGTGGCCAGCTACGACAAGGCCGTTCCCCCGGGCGGGGAAGGAAAAGTGGTTCTCAAGATCAATACCAGGGGATATCAGGGTGCGTTCAGCAAGGTTGCGCGTGTGCAGACGGATGATCCCGCCAACGAGCAGATTCAGCTGACCATGAAGGCCGACGTGAAGGTCCCCATTCACCTCTCCAGCAGTTTTGTCTATCTGATGGTCGATAAGGATGAAACCGCGACCCGGGAGCTCGAGATCCGGGCCGAGTTGGACAAGCCTCTTACGCTCGAACCCGTCTTTTTCGATCTGGATAAGATCGTTCAGTACAAGATGGAAGAAGTCGAAAAGGGGAAGCAATTCAAACTGACCTTCAGCACCACACCCGAGACCCCGGCAAGCTTCAACGGTGTTTTGAAATTGAAGACGAATTACCCCGAAAGGCCGGAGATCCCCATTCGCATCAGAGGGCGTGTCGCCGGCCGTCAGCCGGCCGTGGTGGCTCCCCCTGTGAAGATTTCCAAACGCTTTGTCTTGCTTCAGGGTGAGGCGGGCAACGAAATCTCGGAGAGCGTCGATATCGAGGCCGCGCCCGACAAACCGCTCACGCTGACGCCGGCGAACTTCAGCCTTGAAGGAAAGGTCGCCTACCGAATCGAGGAGTTGGAGAAGGGCAAAAAATTCCGGTTGCATTTTACGGCTTCCGGCGAGGCACAGGAGCGATTCGGCGGATTTCTCCTCCTCAAGACAAACTATGCTGAAATGCCTCAGATCGTCATTCAGATCAGGGGGATGACGGCATCCAAGACCGAGGGGCTTCCCCCTGAGGGGCGGCAGGGTCCTCCCAAACAGTTGCAGGGCAAAGAGTGATGTCCGAAGGGGAGGAGATAGTAGAAGTCTTCACGGATGGGGCCTGCAGGGGCAACCCCGGCCCCGGAGGCTACGGCGCCGTTCTCAGATATCGAGGAGTGACCCGGGAGATCTCCGGCTGCGAAAAGATGACGACCAACAATCGAATGGAGATGCGGGCCGTCATCGAGGCGCTGCAGGCTCTCGATCGACCTTGCCGGGTGCGGGTGGTGACCGATTCGAATTATGTGAAACGGGGCATGACGGAGTGGCTGCCCGGCTGGGTCCGCAGAGACTGGGTGAACAGCCTGAAGCAGCCGGTCAAGAACCGGGACCTTTGGGAAGAGCTGCTGGCCTTGAGCCGGAAGCACCAGATAGAATGGAGATGGGTCAGAGGGCATCATGGCCATCCGGAAAACGAGCGGTGCGATGCCCTGGCCCGGTCAGCCATCGATCAGTGCACGGGCAAGGCTTAGCCCCCGGATGGAAAAACCCGGCTGAAGCGGATCAGCCGTAAATTTCAGCTTGACCTGCCTCACACGCAAACCTATAATGGCTCTCACTGTCGCGCCGAGATAGCTCAGTCGGTAGAGCAGGGGACTGAAAATCCCCGTGTCCACAGTTCGATTCTGTGTCTCGGCACCAGCGAAAACAAGGGGTTACGGTGATGAACCGTAGCCCCTTTTTCGTGGAAACCATAATGAGTCAAATTCCCAGGCAATACACCATAAAGAGCAGGCTTAGAGGACATGACGGGGTCTGATACCGACCCCCACTCATCAAACACGAATCGTCCAACTGGAAAAGCGGATGTTTGAAGGGATCGGTTTCGTCTGGTGGAATTCAGACGAAGCCAACCCCCCGTCCTGGCGATTCGCGGGATCGTCATGGCAGTTTCTTGGACCAACATTTCCTAAAAATGCTCTCGTGTCTGGAGACCTCCTCATTTACCCAACTTTTGGGGACCCTTTGGGGCGCCGAGCACGCGGATCCAATCCCGGCCACGGATCATCGTCACATCGTTGACATCCTTGATCACTCCTTCCAAAAGCAGAGGAATCGTTTCCCCCGCGTGAGCATCGATTTCGAGATATTCTGCCAGCGCCTTCGCGTCGAACTTCAACGTCAGGTCGAGGATTCTATCCTTGGTCATCGAATGGCATTCCCTCGAGGGGCCGATGAAAGGTGTAGCCACGTCTTCGTAAGCCCAGCGCAGCGGAAAGATCCCGCTCCCGACCGGTGTCACGCTCGCCGGGTCGATAGCGGTCACGTCGAAATTCCAGGTTCCAAGGATCGCCACGGGCACGACGCCTCCCTGTCGCGGCCGAAGCGAGTTGGGGCATGACCCTGGCTTCACGTCGACGAACACCGGGATCTCCTGCTCCAAGGATTCCCCCGGAGCATCCTCCCAGGGTGAGCCCTCGAACCGCACGCTCAGGCAGAGGAGTTCCGAATCAGCAGCGATGCTTCCTTCAGGGAAGAACAGCCGCACGCAATTCACGCCGGTAAACGGCTCGTCAAGCATAATCGGCACGGGAGTGGGCAGTTTCGGCGGCGGCACTAACTGGCTGTAGTCAGGAACGGTTGCCATGCTGGACTGCTGGCTCTCCCCAAAGAATTCCACTGTGTAACCCAGCGGCAGGGCGCCGGGGCTCCAAGTCAACTCGATGCCGCAAATCGGCAGGGGGTGCGGGCCCATCAGATCGATGATGACTTCTCCGACGAAGTCCTTCGGAAAGGTCATCGCGTTCTTGGACTGGCCGTCGGGAAGTGGGTAAGATTTTTCACCCCACTTGACCACCGGCCCTCCAACCTGCCTGAGGTCCTTGGCGTAGTCCACCAGATCTTCCATAAACAGGGCGTACTGGTTCCAGGCCTCGTCCTCCACCTGGACCTGTATGGTGGCCACCGCGTAAAGGATTTCCGGGTGCGCTACTTCGTGGAGCCGGTCAGGGTCGTAGACGGGTTGGCCGTGTTCATCGAGATCGATGCCAAAGCCGTAGATTCGCCGATAGACGTCGTCGGCGGTGTTCCATGTATCATCGCGGCCCTTGTAATGGCCGAGGTTCTGAGATCCGTTCGGCGTGTAGGTATACAGGTCGGGGATTTTCGTATCGGGCGTGGCGACGACCGCTTGTCCGCCCGCTGTGTGCACGTTCCCCTCCAGCAGGGAAACCGCCACCCGGATGACGTTCCCGTAAGCATTGCGGTGGACCCACATTTCGTCGATGATCGCGCTGTGGGAGTATTTCAGCCCGGCAAACGCGGGCGGAATGCCGTCATCGTAATCCGCAAACGCAATGTACGATCCGGGCAATGGGGCGTTGACCCCCGGTTCGAATTCGGAGTAGTCGAGCGCACTGGATGAAATCCAGATGCCCCGCCCGCCATGGCCGCTCTCCACTAATCTCTCTTCCGCCATGTACCATGCTCGCAGGTCAGCCACGTTGTCGATCAGCCAATCCGGGTGATAATCGGTGCGAAAGCCGTAGAGGTAGGGCAGCGATGTCTCGCGGTGCCAATACGAAACCACTTCAGAGCACCAATTCTGACGAGGATGAAAGGAAACCACAGGGTTGTACGCCATCAACTCCGCCAAGAAGAGAGCACCGGCTTCCAAGTTTTGCCCCAGTGTAAATTGGTAGTATGGTTTCCCGGCATGGCTGAAGTTCACGTCTGGATCCGTGGGCTTGGGGTCCCAGTCGCAACCGAACGTGGGCGGGCAATTGCAGGATTCCAAAACCCCGACGGTGTCATAGGCGACTTCCTGGATGAACAGCGTGCCGGGATAGGATGGCCCGCCCGCATCCCACGGCCCGTTGTTGTTGAAGCATCCACAGTCCGGGGCATCCGGTTGGTCGCAATCGGCATGCAGCGTTGATGCGAAGCCGGCAAGGCCGGCCAAGGCGATCAACGCGAGCAGGATTTTTCGAATTCTCGATTGCATGATTGTTCGCCTCCGCCCTTGGTGATCTTTACGAAGTCACCCTCGGTAGCTCGGCTGTCTTTAAGCTTCAACGGTTCAGGAAGCAGAAAAAAAGAGTACAGCTAGAAAAAGCTAACCAGAGCCGTGGCTTTCCGTCCCCATCTTTCAATGGGTTTGGTTTTCAAAAAGTTAGGATGCTTTGATGCCTCCCTAAGCGCGAAGCCAGAGGGAGGCGGGGTGCAGGCAGTTTAAGGGATGGCGGAATCATAGACACCTCCGAAATAGAGGTGAAAGAACAAAAGAAAAACGAATTCTAACATGAAAAATTTCGTCGGAAATGTCAACGAAAAAGTGTGGCATATGCCCTCTGTGTCAATATGGCTGAGACACGCCCCCCTTGAAAATTTAGTGTAGTTATCATTCGGAAAACGTAATTTTTCGATAAAACCTAAAAAGCACATTTTGATCAATTTTTGGATAATTTAGAGAAAGGTTTTGCGATGTAAATAATATTTGGATCAGTGTTCTTTGTGTTTTAAACAAAAACAATCTATCATAACATCTTTATTTAAATTTGCATGGCAAGAAACACTAGACCTGCAATCTTCCGGCGAGAGTAAAAAAGCTGCATCGAAAAAATCGATGTATGAAAGGAGGACCGCATGTCAAGCCCTGATGCCCCGAATGATCAGCACCACTCTCAAGCAGGCAATCACGATAAACATGAAAACCACAAAAAGCCCAGCGAAGATGGGGCACACGCTGAACATCAAAAACATGACGGCGGGGGAGGTGACCACCACGCGCACATGGTAGCCGATTTCAAGCGGCGTTTCTATATTTCCCTGGCTGTTTCGATCCCCATCCTCCTTCTCTCCCCGATGATTCAAACTTTCCTCGGTATCCGGACCGCATTGAGGTTTCCGGGCGATCTTTATCTTCTCTGGGCACTGTCATCGGGGGTCTTCTTTTACGGTGGATGGCCTTTCCTGAAGGGCCTCTTCAATGAACTGGAGAAGAGACAACCAGGGATGATGACCCTCATCGCCATAGCTATCACCACGGCTTACCTCTACAGCAGCGTCGTGGTATTCGGATTGAGCGGAAAGGTCTTTTTCTGGGAACTGGCGACACTGATCGATATCATGCTCCTGGGCCACTGGATCGAGATGAAATCGGTAATGGGGGCATCCCGCGCCCTGGAAGAACTCGCCAAACTTATGCCCTCCGACGCACACAAGATGATGCCCGATGGTGGTACGGAAGACATCCCCATTGCCGAGTTAAAGGAGGGAGACAAAGTCCTCATCAAACCGGGGGAGAAAATACCCGTGGACGGCGAAGTGGTGGATGGGGAAAGTTCAGTCAATGAGGCTATGCTCACCGGCGAATCCAAGCCGGTCGAAAAGCGTGTTGGCGCCAAGCTTATAGGTGGCGCTATCAACGGAGAAGGCGCCCTGACCGCCGAGGTTCAGAAAACCGGCAAGGATTCGTTCCTCTCGCAAATGATTGGTCTCGTCGAGGAGGCTCAGAAAAGCAAGTCTCGGAGCCAGGACCTTGCGAACCGGGCGGCATTGTGGTTGACGATCATCGCCCTCTCCTGCGGGGTGCTCACCCTATTCCTGTGGCTCGTGATCATCAACAGGGATTTTGCCTTCTCCCTGGAGCGGACGGTCACCGTCATGGTCATCACCTGCCCCCACGCCCTGGGCCTTGCCGTACCATTGGTTGTGGCGGTGTCCACGGCCTTGTCCGCCAAGAACGGGTTGTTGATCAGGGATCGCGCATCCTTCGAGCGTGGGAGGAACATTCAAGCCATCATCTTCGACAAGACCGGGACGTTGACAAAAGGTGAGTTCGGTGTGACGGACACTTTGGTGTTTTCAGGCGATTTGACTGAGGAGCAATTGCTCGCCTATGCCGCTTCGATCGAAACCCATTCGGAACACCCCATTGCCAGGGGCATTGCCGCTTCGACCGAAAACCCGCCTCAGGTGGAGGATTTCAAGTCCATCCCGGGGAAAGGAGCGCAGGGAAAGGTTGAGGGAAAGAACGTCAAGATCGTTAGCCCTGGTTACCTGAAAGAAAACGGCATTTCGGCAGCTGACGAACGTATAGAAAAATTCAATTCACAAGGCAAAACCGTCGTCTTCGTGATGGTGGACGATGAACTGAAAGGCGCTATTGCACTTGCCGACATGATCAGGGATGAATCGAAGGAGGCCGTTTCCAAATTGAAGGGTATGGGGATCAGATGCATGATGCTTACAGGCGACAACAAGGCGGTTGCCAAATGGGTTTCTGAAGAAGTGGGGCTGGACGAATACTTTGCAGAAGTCCTTCCCAAGGAAAAGGCAGAGAAAGTCAAGGAGGTGCAATCCAGAGGGTTGATTACGGCCATGACCGGCGACGGCGTCAACGACGCCCCGGCTCTTGCGCAGGCGGACGTGGGCATTGCCATCGGGGCAGGAACCGACGTAGCGGTCCAGACCGCGGACATTATTCTGGTCCGCAGCAACCCCCTCGATGCAGTGGCCATCCTGGTCCTGTCACGAGCCACCTTTCGAAAGATGGTCCAAAATCTGGTTTGGGCAACCGGCTACAATGCTTTTGCCATTCCCCTCGCAGCAGGCGTTCTTCATGGCTATGGGGTTCTTCTTTCACCAGCCATGGGGGCGGTGCTCATGTCACTCAGCACGGTCATTGTAGCCATTAACGCGCGGTTCCTCAGAATATCGAAGTGACATCGAGCAGGACACGCCTCGATAAGAGCGATTCAAGAAGGGCTAAGGGATTCCTCTTGGAGCCAGAATGGCCGGCACGATTTTGCAACCCCCCTCCTGAGCCTGCTCGCGTCCGCGGTGCCGTTGCGTGCTCAGGCGGGGAAATCCATTCTTGACCGCATTGCGCGTAGCCGCCGATTATGTTATAAATTACATATATATACGATTACGTCTACACGCTTGGCCGCTTTTCGCCACCCGAACATCCTCATAAATCCTTGTGTGCCTAGCAAACTATCAACTTTCAGGAGGCAACAAACATGCTATCGCTTCACACCTCGAAGATCATTCTGTTAACCGCAGCGACCCTGGCCTTCGGCTTTTGGGGGATCGGCCTCACCACCGCAGCGGAAGATCAGACCACGAAAGGCGAACAGAACGCTACCGTTGCGCCTCAGACCGGCCGGCACATGCAGCAGACCTCCGCCGAATCCGACGCTGCCCACCGGCACGGGATGGGCATGCAGGATGGGTACCCTGACGAGGGCTGCCCCAAAGCAAAGGCGATGAAAAACCGAGATGGACGCGGCGGGGAAATGATGGCCCGCACGAAAAGCGGCGAAGGCGAAGGGCAAGGCGCGGGCCGGATGGCCGGCAAGGGCGGCATGGCCGCTCGCAGAATGATGGGCACAGGAATGATGCGCGGCATGATGTCCCACATGATGGGCGGCCCGGGCGGCATGGACGAAATGATGACGCTTTCGGGTTGTAGACGGATGGCGGGCCCGTGTCTCATGGACGCTGGCGCGCGCATGATCGCCGACCTCGAAGAACTCGATCTGACAGCCGAGCAATGGAGCCGTGTTCGGATACTTGCACAGGAGAAGCTCGACCGGATGGCGGATCTCTGGGCCCGTCACATGAAGCTCAGGATCGAGCTGGCCGGCATTCAATGGGGAGGGAACCTGGACGCGGAGCAGGTCAAGGATGCTTTCGTGAAGGAGGCCGAGGCCCGGGCGGAGATGTATCTGGCCGGCATCGAGTACATCCGCGGCTTGAAGGAAATTCTCACCCCCGAGCAACTCGAGAGGATGGAAGATCAGGGTTCGGAAGTATCCGGGAACCATCTGAAAAAACCGTAGCATGCTGTCGAAACATTCCCCCGCTCAAGGGTTTCCAACATGCGAAGATCCCCCGAAAATTGCAAGAGTGACGATGCCTGCGCGCGAGCAGGGCCAAAGGGGCGGGGAATAAGCCAAACGCTGCAGATGGGCGTTCTTTGATGGCCTGCCGTCCTTGTTTAGGCGCGGGTCACACCATTCGCCGAAACGGGCAGGTGACACACCGCGGATTTATCCAAGCCACCGGGGCAGGCATGTTCGTGGCCGGTCTCCAATGCGTCCTGCCTCTGCCGGCCTGAGCCTCCAACCAATTCCGCGGCTTCAACTCGAAGCCGGCTTCAGTTTTTCGCATACCCTGCTTCGGATTTTATGCGTTTTTAGAGATAAAACCATTCTTTAGAGAACAAGGAGGTACCTATGCAATTCCGCAGATCTTCATTACGGGGTTCCCTGGGAGCCATCCCGGCGTTCTTCATCTCCCGGGAGGCCTTTGCCCAAGGGAGAGGTTACAGCGACTGGCACATGGGGCCGGGGATGATGGACGGCTGGGGCATGGGATGGTTCGGAGGCATTTTTATGATCGCATTATGGGTTCTCATCCTTGTCGGATTGATCTTTCTCATCCGGTGGCTGGTGCACAAAACCCGGAGTGAGTCCCGCCCTGCATCGGAGGATGGCCCTTCCCGCGCTTTGGACATTCTAAAGGAACGCTATGCTCGAGGGGAGATCGACAGGCAGGAGTTCGAAGAGAAGAAAACGCACATCCAGTCATGACCACCGAATGAATAATGAGAGAGGAGACGCGTGGCCATTACAAGGCGGACGTTCCTGAAGACCGCTGGAGTTGGGGCGACAGCCGCTTCCATCCTGTCCGCATGGACCATGAAGCATTCCTGCGCTGCATCAAAGGCGAAGGAGCGGGGATTTCGACTTTCCGCCTCCAGGGTGAGAATTAGTCTCGGGACCCGGCCTGATGATATCTGGGCGTGGACCTGCGATGGAAAGGTTCCCGGGTCAAAAATACGCGTCAGAGAAGAAGATGATGATCCAGATCGTGCTGAAAAACTCTCTCGCCGAAAAATCCACTACTCAATGGCACGGCGTGCCAGTCCCTGACAGCGTGTTGAAAGATCCGCCTTTGACAGGCTGCGGGAAAATGCTCAGATGCTAGGTCTACGAAATCTCGAGAAATGCGGAGATTTCTTCAGGGTGGTGAACCCGCGGCTAACCCCTGGCGAATGGATCCAAAAGGACACCGTTCTCGTAAACCCGAAGAGCCAGGTGGAAATCGGTTTCATGGCAGATAATCCCGGGCACTGGTTTCAGCACTGCCACAACCTCTAACACTTGATGGCGGGGATGGCCAACGTCGTGATGGTGAATGCCCGGAAAGACTCAAATCTATCGCCAGGGAGGTGAAGACCCGATGGCCTTCCGGCACAAGAACCTCAAGATTTTCACCATCGTTTTCCTCATTCTGGCGATCTCCGCCCTCCATTATTTCACGGCGCCCGAGCGGATGGTCCGCCACACGGCCTACCGGATGCTCTTTTATCTTCCCCTCATCCTGGGAAGTTTCTGGTTTGGCTTGCGGGGAGCGGTGCTGGTCTCGGCGGCCGCCACCCTGTTCTACCTGCCCTACGGCATCTACCGGTGGCGAAGTTTTTCCTATGATTTCAACCTCCTCTTCGAAGGCGCCCTGTATGTCTTCATCGCCTTGGTGCTGGGGTACCTGGCCGAGCGGGAGAGGAAGGCGCAGGCCGCGCGACTCGAGGCTGAAAAGCTCGCGGCTATAGGGCGGGCGGTGGCCGAAATCGCCCACGATATGAAGTCTCCCCTGATGGCCATCGGGGGGTTCGTGAGCCAGGTATCCAGGCGGCTGCAAGCAGATGAAAAGAGCCGTAAGAAGCTCGAACTCGCGGTGAGCGAAACAGCCCGGCTGGAAGCCATGGTCAAAGACATGCTGGACTTTGGGCGCCCGCTCGAACTCGACAGGAAACCCGAAAGCGTCAACGGCCTGGCGGAGGAATGCGCCGCGGCCCTCGTACCTGTAGCTCAGGCGGGGGGCGTAGTCCTGGAAACAGACCTCGACCCCAAGATCGCACCCCAGCTTCTCGACAGAAACAGAATGAAACAGGTCCTCGTCAACCTGCTCACGAATGCCATTCAGGCATCGCCCTCCGGGCAGTCGGTCCAGATCCGAACCCGCGTGGAAAAAGGGGAAACGGTGCTCGAGGTTTCCGATTGCGGCTGCGGCATCACGGAAGAGGAGCGCGCCAGGATATTCGAACCTTTCTATTCCACCAAGAAGGGCGGCACCGGTTTGGGGCTTTCCATCGTCAAAAAAATCGTGGAGGCCCATGGAGGAACGATTTCCCTAAGTTCAAATCCCGAAGGAGGCGTCACGTTCTCTGTCCGGCTGCCGACCGCTCAATAATTTCCAATCCTCATTTCCGGATTGGAAACTGGCTTGTATCGGGACATCATTTCCGGATGGATCTAGATAAAGGGAACGGCTCAAGCGTGGGTGTATCCTGTAAGCAGCATGTTTTCCTGCTTCTTCATGGCATCGCCAGTGTTTGTTGGTCGATTTCCTCACCGAGGAGAAGGCGGATTTCCCGCGAACATCAACGTCTTCTCGGGTTTGTTTCCCGGCACCGCCCCTGGGTGCAGGCGCCTGTGGCTGCTTTTATCTCTTGCAGCGATCGGGCTCCTGCCTCCATCGCCTGGAGGATCGCTCCCTTGCTTAAACTGGAGCAATAGCAGACCGTTTCCGTGTCGGGTGCATTGCGGATATCTTCGGTAAAGGGGGCTTTGTCGGCCATGGTGTTTTACTCCCGTGCTTTAGCTCTTCAAAAAAGCCACTAGGGGGGAGATGGTGTTTCAGGCGCATCTCGGGTTTTCCTGGGATGAGTCTGGCCAGCATGCCAGGCAGCCGTTGGCGGCCACCATGACAGGGCGTCTCCGATTGACTGAATAAAACCGGATAGTTGTCGCCGATTAAGGGCGTATGGAACATGCTGCAGAACCAGTCTTGGCTGGCTTCGATGGCCGGCTGATTCAAGTCATGCCCGGATTTCCAGTCACACTCCCGGTTCGGAGAAAGGCTTGACCGCCAGGATGTAGGCTGAAAAGACGACCTTCTCAGCCCCCTCCGCAACATTCCAGCCACGGATGATCTCTTGGCTCTGCTCTTTTTCGTGGATCCTGATATCCTTGAAACCCACGTTCCAAAGGATTTTTTCCACCTCCCCGGGTGAAATGGCCCCGGCCACTCACCCGGTGTAGGCGGCGGGGTTGTCCCGAAGGGAGTCCGGGATCTCCCCGGAGCGGAGCACGTCGGAAATCACTATGCGCCCTCCGGGCTTCAGCACCCGGTGGATCTCGCTGAAAACCTTTCCCTTATCCGGAGAGAGATTGATGACGCAGTTGGAGATGACCACGTCAACGGTGTTGTCTTCGACCGGAAGGGCCTCGATCTTTCCGAGGCGGAAATCGACGTTCCGAACCCCCAGTTTCTCGGCGTTTTCTTTGGCTTTCTGAACCATTTCCGCGGTCATGTCCAGGCCGATCACGTGTCCTGAGTGACCCACCTGCCTGGAGGCCAGAAAGGCATCGAAGCCCGCGCCGCTCCCGAGATCAACCACCGCCTCCCCCGCCATCAACCCCGCCATGCCGATGGGGTTGCCGCAGCCGAGCCCCAAGTTGGCTGTCCCGGGCGCAAGCAGAAGATCCTCCTCCCGGTAATCCAGAAACTTCCCCCTCGCTTGAATCTCTGTCATGGTCGGCGTGTTGCCGCAGCAGGCGGAGCCTCCCAGCCCCTCTTTGCCTTCCGCAACCGCACCATATTTTTCCCTTACGAGATCACGGATTTCATCATCTTTGCATTTCGGCATGAAAAATCCTCCATGATGCCTGCTATCTGGAGACCCACTTCTTGACGTCGTCCTTGGAAGGGACCTTGCCCACACTTTTCACCTCGCCGTCGACCACCACCGCTGGCGTAAGGAAAACGCCGTAGCCCGCTATTTTCATGGTATCAGTGACCTTCTCCACGGTGGCGTCCAAGCCGGTTTCGGCGACCACCTTCTTGACGACCTTTTCTGTCTGCTGGCATTTGGGGCAGCCAGGACCCAGCACTTTGATGTCCATATCTTCTTTCTCTTTTCTGTATTCCTTCGATGTTTCGAAAGCCGGCACGTTTCTGCCGGTGTCGAACTGACGCGAACAAATCTCCAACGGCTGCTCTGGAGGGATCACGCAAACCACGCACCATAGATCATCCCGGCGAAGGTGGACATCACCACGATGATCGCACAGAAGACGGCTGTCTTCTTGACCCCCATCACGCTTCCGATCACGAGCATGTTGGGAAGGGAAAGCGCCGGTCCGGCCAGCAACAGGGGTAGAGCCGGCCCCTGGCCCATCCCGGCCCCGAGGAGGCCCTGCAGGATGGGGACCTCGGTGAGCGTGGCAAAGTACATCAACGCTCCGGCCACCGAGGCGATCAGGTTGGCCCCGAGGGAGTTCCCGCCCAGCAGCGACTGGATCCACTGCTCGGGAATCAGGGCGGCATGGCCGGGACGGCCCAGCATGAAGCCGGCCACGAGAACTCCCCTGCAAGGAGGGGAAAGATCTATTTCATGAAGCCCCAGGTGGCTTCCAGCCAGCACTTGTACTCCTCTTTGGTGAACCAGGCCTTGAGCATGAGCCCCAGTAAAATCAGCAGCCCGATGGTGATGTGCCACTTGGCGGCGAAAACAGTGGGCCAGATCCCGGTCGAGCCGGGATCCGGCTTGGCGAAAGCGGCGAAGACCAGGATCAGCACCATGGTCCCAATGTACAGGGTGTCCTGAAAAAGAGTCCGTTCATTTCCTTCGGCCTCTGGCACGTAGATCTGGCCGGTGGTGCGCGCGGCGTCATCCTTTTTTAAGATGATGGCCATCAGCAGGCCTGTCACCACCGCGAAAATCACGGCTCCCACGGCCCGGGCCAGGCCGAGTTGCCAGCCGAGGATTTTCGCGGTCAGGGTAATGGCGAGCACGTTGATGGCCGGTCCGAAGTAGAGAAACGCCGTCGCAGGCCCGATCCCCGCGCCCCGCGTGTAGATGCCGGCAAACAGCGGCAGGACCGTGCAGGAGCACACCGCCAGGATGGTTCCCGAGACGGAGGCCACCGAGTAGGAGAGGATTTTGCTTGCCTGTGCGCCGAAGTATTTGAGCACGGAGGCCTGCGAGACCAACACCGTGATGGCGCCGGCAATGAAGAAAGCGGGGATCAGGCAGGTCAGCACGTGTTCGCGGGCGTATTCCTGCAGCTTCATGAAGGCCTCGAGTCCGGATTGTCGAATCGTGGGATGGGCCCAGGGCACATAGTAGGCCGCCAGGAAGATCGCGGCGATCAGCAGGAGTTTAGTACGTTCCTTCATTCTCAACTCCTTTTCAGCGTGTTGAACCAGGAAGAGGCGTCACGGCGGCGGCGCTGACGGGCCGTTGGCCGTGTCATGATACGTTATTACTGGGGGTATCAAATGTTTCCATTACCGGTGGGGGACCTTTCGCCGAAAGTTACTAGCCATAACATGGTAGAAATGGAAAGGAACGATGCTCCCCGTAATAACGCAAAAAAAATCAGTTTCCACAGATGTCCTCCCGGCGGATGCGGGGTAGGCGGGCGACCAACTCCGAGACATCGGCTTCGTCCTCCATCCAGTCGCAGACCTGCTTGAGCAGGATGGCCGCATACGGATTTGAAGGGGTTTTCTCCAGTTCATAATTGACCCACAGCCCGTCTTTCGTGTAGTTGATCAGACCTGTATCCTCGAGGATTTTAAGATGCTTGCTCGTGGTGGATTGGGCAAGTCCCAGTGCCGCCTGGATTTCACAGACGCACAGCACGCGCCGCTGCAGGATCTTGATGATTTTCACCCGGTTCGGAAAGGGCCTTGACGACTCTGATGAAATCCTTCATTGCATCGCCATATCGCTATTTATAGATATATTCTTTCCTCAGAGCGCTGTCAAACAAAAAAATCCGTGCGTCGATTCTTGTGCGATCTGGACGGTCTTAGCAGCGTGTTGAAAAAACCCCTTCAATAGCCTGCTAGCCTGAATTCGGCGCATGATCGGTCTTCCCGGATGGCCGATCGTTGGTTTGGCACCCAGGTCCATCTTTTCAGCTGCATCCCTCAGTCTTCATGATGCGCTCGAAAAGGATGGGAGTCGTGCTCTTTAAGGATTGAAGGCATGCTGATTGGTGACGGGAATGACCACGGATATTGACAGAAGCCAGCGAGTGCTATATTCATAAATGCGTATACAGAAATCTTCCAATGATCCTTGCGCAGCGCTTGGAGAGGAGGCTTTCGACTCTGAGTACAGGTCTAGGAGCTTGTGAAGGTGGCGAGGAGGAGTGGCAATGGAGCACAGTGATGGATGAGAACAACATTTTTCAGATCAGGGTGAAGGGGCAACCTGTGGGCACCATCGGCTTGGAGGCGGCCCTCGTGGAAATGCGCGGGCAATTCGTAACGGGTCGGAGGAGGAAATCAGGGCCGCACTCATGCAGAGGCTGGGCAGGAAGAATTATATTCCTGCCAAGGCCCGGGGGGATTATGCGCAGGCGTTTTTCCGCGAATACAGAAAGTATTGCGGCTTGCCTCATGAAGACGAGCCCGGTGGCCAAGAACTGGACATAGCGGTCCTGGCCCTGGCTGCGCCCAGTGCGATCAAATGGAGAGGGAAGTCATGGCTGTACTGACAGAATTCGATCTTTCCGCCAGTCTTCGGCATGTCAGAGATATCAAGGAGATTGGGAGCTATGGCGTCATGGGCATGCCGGCCCTTGTCATCAACGGGCGTGTTGTTGCAGTAGGCGCGGCGCTCCCGCGAGTGAAGCTGCGGGCGCTCATTGAGAAGGCCGAACGTGAATGATCAGGGAATGACCCATGACGCCCGGTGCCCTGAACAAGCCGGGGAGGCAGGATCGGGACACCTTGTGACGGGGATTCCAGAGGGAAAATCGCATCCGCTTGAGCGGGATGGATCAAAGGGGGTTATGAACATGAACGGGATTCACGCCAAGGTCGGTCTGGTCGTGTTTTTCGCAGTGGCGGTTCTGATGGGTTCCAGCGCCCGGTTCCACGCTTCTGCATCTTCCTCCAAGAAGGTGCCGGTGGAGGGCATGGTGACCATGGTGGATCTCGGAGCCGATAAGTGCATACCATGCAAGATGATGGCGCCCATTCTGAAACGTGTGGAAGAAGCCTACCGGGGAAGGGCCGCAATTGTTTTCCTCGATGTCTGGAAGGATCAGGCACCTGCCAAACGCTTCGGCATCCGGGCCATCCCGACCCAGATCTTTTTTGACGAGGACGGAAAAGAAGTTTACCGGCACACGGGCTTTATGGCCGAGGCGGATATCGTCGCTCAGCTGAAGAAGATGGGCGTACATTAAATGGGCGGAGAACTCCGCGCGCGGGGAAACGCAGATGTTCGAGGAGATCTTTCTCACCATTAACCAATGGATGAGCGGAGGCGTGCTCATTGGCGGGCTCGGGTGTTTTCTGTGGGGCATGGTCAGCGTTCTTTTCAGCCCGTGTCACCTGGCTTCCATACCCTTGATCATCGCCTATGTCGGCGGTCAGCGGCGGGTGCTGCAGCCGAGGGATGGCGTGTACTTCTCCGGAAGCTTCAGCGTGGGGCTGTTCACCAGTATCGCACTGGTGGGCGTGCTGTGCGCCTGGCTCGGCCGGATGCTCGGAGACATTGGGAATTACTGGCAGATCCTGGTGGGGCTCGTCCTGGTCTGGGTAGCACTCGGCATGCTGGGAGTGGAACGGTGCACGTTTTCAGGGCGATGGCTCCAGCGGCTCAACTTTTCGGGCTTGGGAGGGGCATTTGGCTTAGGGTTAGCTTACGGCGTTTTGTCCGGGTCGTGTACTTTCGGGTTCATTGCGCCGATCCTGGCGATTATCACGGTCCAGGAGGCCATCAGCACAGGCGTCTTTTTCATTTTCCTCTTTGCACTCGGGCATTGCCTTCCGATCCTGGTGGCGGGAAGTTCGACGGCCGCTGCCAGAAGGTTGATTGAAAGTAGTGTTCGGCAAGGGGCAGGGATATGGTTTCGGAGGGGTGCCGGCGTTTTGATCGGGTGTTTGGGGGTTTATTTCATAGGAAGTCCGTTTATCGTGCTCTGAGAGAACAAATTTGGCCCGCGATAGGGCGCGGCTGAGGGATGACGATCTTACGATCAAACGAGAGGAGGGGTTTGGATGGCTGGAGAGCGATTGTTGGCGGAATGGTTCCCGGAATTTGCGGATGCGCTGGACAAGATCGATGCGCTTTACAAGGAGAAGCGCCTTATAGACGAAAAGACCTACCAGTTCATTTGTTTTGCTCTGGCAATCAAGGCCAGATCAAAGCCGTGTTTGTTGAAGCATTTTATGGGGGCGCTTGAGGCAGGGGCAACGGTCCAGGAATTGGCCTACATCATGGCGTTGACTTTTAGGGAAGCTGCCGGCGGGGATGACTGCTGGACCCATGATGCTTTGGGCGACTGGCGTCAGCTGCTCGCCGAGGACATCAAGAGTTCTTCCTGTTGCGCTAAATAACGGGTCTCCGAGTGAGAGGTTTAACAGGGCCTTTCAAATGCGGATACCAACACGCTGCTAGGGGAGAGGGCAGGGGATCCGTTTGAGAAGCACAGAGCAGTCGCGCCCTCTGGTTTTCACGAATGGCCGGTGGCGTGTGCTTTGCCCGGCCACTAAATCTCCATCTCCTTCAGCCGGCCGGGGAAGTTCTCATTGGCGCGAAGGATCCACTCGAGCGCATCGGGTGTATAGTCCTCGACCAGGAAGTCCCCATCGAGATCCTCGTGGGCGAGCACCAGGCCGTGCTTCTCGCAGACTGTGGCGATCTCGGTGAGGAATGCGTCGATCTCGGGGATTCTCACGTTTTCAGCGGCGTGGGTGCAGCTGTGAGGTAAACCCCAAGTATGCGATGGACTTAAGCCCCATTAGCTGCATCAGACGTCGAACCCGCTTCCTGTTGACCCCATGCCCAAACTGTAGGAGATGATCCCCGATTTTACGGGTTCCGAAAAACGGGTGCCGGAGATATTCTTCTTCAATCAACCGCATCAGCTTGAGATTCTCCTCGCTCTCACCCCTTGGGCCGCGATAGTAGCTGGATCGGTGCAGTTTCAACAGACCGCACTGCAGGCGGATGCTCAAGTCCGGATGATCCTGTTCAACCATAGACCGCTTAGCCGCAACCGTCAGTCCAGGTGACCGACTTTTTTTTCAAAAAATCCACTTCGACGTGAAGGCGTCCGACCTGCCGATACGCCCGGTCCAATTCAGCCGCCTGGGCGGCTGTATCTGCGTCCTGACCACGATCAAAAAGCTGCGAGGCACTTTCCAACAGCTGCTTTTTCCACTGCCCGATCTGGTTCGGATGGACATCAAATTCTTTCGCCAGCTCGTGAATCGGCTGTTGCCCCTTGATCGCCTCCAGCGCCACCTTGGCCTTGAATTGCTAGGTGAATCTCCGTCGCTTCGCCATCGTTGCCCCCTTTCTGGGCCTCAGACAGGACTTTCAGAGTTTGAAGTTGAAGGAAGTTCCAATATCCTGTAATTAAAAGACAATTGAGTCTCGGAGTTGTAGAAACTAACCGTCAGCTATTGTTCATATCCAAAGGCGGCCAGCACTTTGGCCTGGATCTCATTGGGTTCCTCAATCTGGACAGATGGTGCTTTTCTGCCCTGATGCCAAGTGAGAACACAGTTGAGGGCTGTCATCTTTTCCATGATGGTCTTGGCGCTCTCTGGTCCGCCCAGCTTGAGTTCAAGCAGGCGAAGGGAGGAAAGCGCGATGACGCAGGTGAGGAGGTGGCAGTGTATTTTGCTGTCGGTTGTCGTCTTTCACAATAATCTGACGTTTTTTTTCTGATTATCCTGGACGATTGGTGGTGATTTTCGGGGTAATCTGGCCAGAGGGATTTTGGATGATGGCCTTGGCCTTGGCGATGGTTCTATTGATATAGGCATTTTTTCTCCGTTCGCCCTGGTGATGATCCCAGGAGGTCCGTTGCTCGATGAGGAGGGAGCGGATGGCGTGTTCGGAGTACCCGCGTCTGAGGAGGGCGAGGACGTAGGCGAAGTCGGTTTCGGATTCGGTAGCGCGCAGATATCTGGAGCGAGATGGAGGGGAAGAAAGGCACACCGCCCCCCCTGGGGGTGGAGGGGGAAAGGGTTGAGGGGAAGACGGAGTCATTGCCTGGAAGAGATGCTGGGGGATGATGGCCGAGGAGTTGTAGTCGACCCAGATGAGGCGAGAGAGTGGATATTGCCCGTCGGGGGTCCGATGGCAGGGTTTGCGG
>NZ_AULM01000035.1 GCF_000422285.1 Desulfatiglans anilini DSM 4660 | reverse complement strand
CAGCATATTTTGGCGGAATTGATATCAGCATGTGGACATGGTCGCCTCGCAGATGTCCTTCATGGATTTTGCTCTCTTTGTGCGATGCCAATTCACGCAGCACATCTCCCAAATATTTCCGTAACTCACCGTAAAGAATCTTTTTTCGGTACTTCGGAATCCAAACCAGGTGATACTTGCAATCCCATGCCGTATGGTTTAAGCTTTGAACGTTGTTCATCGAAAGCCTCCTTGAAAGTGATCTTTGACCGGTTCACAATCTTGGAGGCTTTCGTATATTCCCGGAATTGTCAAACTTTGCGTGTCTCCCCGGCAAAGCCGGGGGTTTACTCGTATTAATTATACCTAGTGATAAAAGCCATGCCTTGGGTAAATTTCGCAAATCAGTTAGCGTTTAAAGGTGCATTATTACCCAGCAGGCAAAAAAACCCATTCAATATCGCCACCCCCTTTCATTGCAGAATCGCTATAGCCCTCCCTAATATCACTGTATATAAAAAAAGATTTGTATAACTCGTTAATAAAATTGCATGTGAATATAATTAGATGCCAATCTCAAAATGGTCTTTTCACCCATCTTCGCGTCACTTTTTACATTTGGTTGTGCGGCGATTTGCAGATCGCCTTTGCACAACCGCTTGATTCCCTAGATTTTGGCAAAGAAACCTCATTTCCGGAATGGTCACTGGCTTTACCAGAAAGTCATTTCTGTATATACAAAAACTAACCATGAGAAAAGCTACCCTTCGTAATTGTATATTGAAAGTGACAGCCATGCTTCGCGTTTTAATAGATTGCGTATTGTCGCATAACTTGTATTAGATACACCCATATCATCATCCAAATCAGTATCGACAAAAATCAGAAAAACCTTTTCCCATGATAGTTTTTTAAGAATTAATTTTATTTCATCAAAAACAGGTCTTTTATTGCTGGTCGGAATATTTGCTTTACCATCAGACAATAACATGATGATGGGAATTACTCCTTTACACTTCCTTTTTTCATTTACTAAAAGGTGAAGAGCTTCGATTAAACCAGAAGCCAAAGGCGTACCACCACCAGAAGGCAGACCCTCTATGTATCTTTCCGCCTGTTTTGAATATGCTCTTGAACAAATTGGCATTAATTGCTCTGCTCGATGGTTTCTAAAAGTTATTAAGCCGATCTTATCGCGCTTAAGGTAGCCTTCCCTAATAAAAGATAGAGCAGCACCTTTTAATCGCTCCATTTTCTCTTGACTAATCGATCCACTTGAATCAATAACTAAAACAGTCGCAAAAGGAAGCATCTTCTTTCTTGCTTTTTCCCTTATGTCTTCCATTTTAATGATAAGTGTATCAGCGTTTTCGCCACCTTCTCTTTCCTTTTGGTACGGGGTCGCGGCACGTATCGTCGCAATAAAATCTAAATTTTGTAATTTAATTGAAGGTAGCTTACTCCCGATATGACGGACACCGTTATCTGCAAATGCTTTTCCTCTAGCTCCTGTTCTAGCACGGACTACTTTTTTTTTTGCTTGAGCTTATCCCATGGTTTTGCAGCATATAAGGCGCCCACCTTAAATATTTCACCTTCATTTACAACTGGAATATCACTTATTTCATTCTCGCTTTTCTGTATCTCTGGTTTTCTTTTGAGAACTGAACTTTTTTCAATCGCAGATAACCCCAAGACCTGTTCCACATCCGCCATTTTCTTGTTCAACAAAGCTTCATCCAATAGAGGTTCTTCAAATGGCTTGACCTGCATCCTGTGTGGTAAAACAAGATCAGCCGCTTCCTTAATGTCATCCATAATCACTTCTAAGCGTCCGTTATAAGTTGCAATCGTTCGTGATGCTCTTACTAAATTGACTTCTGCGCGGTGAGTTTTTATGTCTAACGAGGAAGCCAGGTAGGCACAAAATTCAATTAGTTTTTCGTCAATCTTGACTAATGCGATTTTATTTCTTGCTGTTACCATACTTGTTAAAATTTGATGCTGCTGCGTTTCATACATTTTTTTACACTCATCAGCTTTTGTTTCGAACATATTTACCAATAGTGCTATCTGGAATCGCTGATCGCGGTCTGTAAGGCTTTTGACTTCAACATATAAGCCAAATCTATCTAAAAGTTGTGGCCGTAACTCACCTTCTTCCGGGTTCATTGATGCTATTAAAATAAATTTAGCAGGGTGATAAAGAGATAAGCCTTCCCGCTCTATAACATTGACGCCCATCGCCGCTGAATCCAACAATGTGTCCGCTATTGTGTCATCCAAAAGGTTAACTTCGTCCACGTAGAGTATGCCCCTGTTGGCATTGGCTAAAATTCCGGGTTGAAGAGCCTTGATACCCTCTCTCAAAGCCTTTTCAATGTCTATTGATCCTAATAATCTGTCTTCAGTCACTCCTAATGGGAGATTTACAACTCGAATTTTTCGCTTTTCAGCAGCTAATTTCTCTCCCTGCAATTGTTTTTGACGGCAGATTAAGCACAAATTTTCCTCATCAAATGGATCGCAACTATAGGGGCAATCCCTGACTACAGAAATTTCTGGCAGCAGATGCGCGAGGGCCCTGACAGCAGTTGACTTGCCCGTACCCTTCTCACCACGAAGCAATACCCCTCCAAGCTGTGGATTAATGATATTTAGAATGAGAGCTTTTTTCATTCTTTCTTGATTGACTAGCGCAGCAAATGGAATGATATTTCTAAATTTTATATCTATCATATGGGATATCCGGTTCCTTTCGGTATATACACTGCAGCAATTGCAATTTAAATCTGAAGCTCTGGGATATCTTTATAATAGTCTAATACATTTGGGTTCGCTAAAGCGTCTTTATTCAACACGGGTTTTTTTTGAATAATATTCCTAACTGCGAGTTCAACCTTTTTCATGTTTAACGTATACGGTACACCTTTTACTGCAATAATTTTTGCTGGTACATGCCGGGGTGATGCGTTTTTTCTTATAAGACTTACAATTTCGTTTTTTATTGCATCTGTTAACGGCGTGTTTTCCTTCATTACAACAAAAAGAATGACTCTGACATCTCCTTTCCAATCCTGTCCGACGACAACGCTGTCCACTATCTCTTCTATCGTTTCCATCTGTCGATATATTTCGGCCGTGCCGATTCTAACTCCTCCAGGGTTAAGCGTTGCATCAGAACGGCCATAAATTATGACCCCCCCGGTATCAGTTATCTCAATGAAATCACCATGGCGCCACACGTTTGGAAAGACGTCAAAATATGCTGCATGGTATTTCTTCCCGTCTGGGTCATCCCAGAAATAGATCGGCATCGAGGGAAAAGGTGCCGTGCACACAAGCTCGCCTTTCTGATTGTGGACAGGGAGTCCCTTCTCATCGAATGCTTCAACCTTCATTGCAAGGTTCCTGCATTGGAGCTCGCCCCTGTATACTGGACCAATAGGATTTCCTCCGGCAAAGCAGCCATTCAGATCCGATCCTCCTGAAATCGACGCCAGCTGAACGTCTTGTTTTATATCCCGATAGACAAAATCAAACTGTTCAGGTGAAAGCGGTGATCCGGTTGAGAGAACTGAGCGCAAGGGCAATAGATCATACTCTTTACCGGGCCTGACCCCTGCACCCTCGAGGGCTGAGAGGTATCCTGCGCTCGTACCGAATATGCTAATCTTTTCGTCCTGGGCCATTTCCCAGAGCGCTCCTGGATGTGGATGGAATGGGTTCCCATCATAGAGCACAAGGGTGGCTCCCACCGCTAATGAAGTTGTCAGCCAGTTCCACATCATCCATCCACATGTCGTAAAGTAGAAAATAGTATCATTTCGCTTTAAATCTGCATGGAGCTTCAGTTCCTTTATATGATTGATTAATATACCTGCTGCACTTTGTACCATGCATTTCGGAAGGCCTGTTGTGCCAGAAGAGTACATTATATATAATGGGTGTTCTGCTGGGAGCTGCTCAAACTTAATTGTAATTCCACTCTCCTTCGATATAAAATCATCATAAGATATGGCATTTGGGATTTGGTCGATCCCGCTCAGGTTACCTGTATAATTAACGACAATGACTTTCTCAATGGATGGGATGTCTTTAACAATATTTGCTGTACGCTCTAGCGAATCGAATTTTTTCCCTTTGAAATAGTACCCGTCACCTACTATAAGTACCTTCGGTTTGATTTGCCCAAATCTATCCAGAACCCCTTTAATGCCGAAATCGGGAGAACAAGAAGACCAAATGGCACCTGCACTCACGGCTGCTAACATGCCTATAATTGCTTCCGGCATATTAGGGACAAATCCTGTAACGCGATCCCCTGCTTTTACGCCCATATCTCTGAGAGATTTGGCCAATCGCGCGACATTATCGTACAGTTCTGAATAGGTCATCTGGGATCGTTTTTCTGACTCGCCTCTAAATATCAATGCAATTTCATCATCTCTATATCGCAAAAGATTTTCAGCGAAATTTAGTTCAGCCCCGTTAAACCAGTGTGCTCCTGGCATTTTGCTTATATCATCCACTACGCTATCATATCCCTTAGACGCTTTTATTTCCGCGTAATCCCACATGAAAGACCAAAACTCTGATATATTTTTTATTGACCACTGATAGAGGTCATCGTAGGATTGAAAATTTCTGTTATATTTTGCATTGATTAACTGAATGAATTGAAAGATGTTGGAATTTTGTTTTCGTACTTCACTTGGAGTCCAGATTGCTTGTTCAATTGCCATATTTACCTCCTAGTTGCGATATAATACCCACCAAGTATTACTTTTGTTTTCGGTATTTAAACGAAATGCCATCTGTAAACTCCATGACTGTTCTATAGGTTTTGTCAATCGATTATGAAAAGTGACTTTTAACCGGGTCTTTTTGTCGTTCACAATCAACGAAATTATGGCATTTTATTTAAATTGTCTTGTTTTGCTCACACTCAGCAAAACTTGGGATTGAGTTCCATCATTTATAAGCAATTTTGTTGCCGTTCTTGCTCAACTAGTTCTGCTGTTTTTGATAGGTGGGTTTTACTGCTTGTATGTAGCTGATTTTGCATTTGATTTTTAATCGAATTTTTCTGTTGTCGGGGGTGGCTGGCTTGCATTTGCAAATGATGTAGGAAGGAATAGTGGCCACTTTCAGCCATGCATGGGATCCAAAAGTGGCTCATATTGAATTAGCAGATTAATAACAATTGGTTATGATATGGCTGAAAATGGCCAAGACTAGATGAAGGCCGTTCGCGGCCAACTGCACGAGGCCGATGCAGGCATGGAATCTTGGATTCCGAAGCTTTTGCAAAACGAAGAACGCCGCCAACTGTTCATCCAACACGCGCCGCTGGCCCCGGTCGTGGTTGACCGCGACATGCACTATCTCGCTCTCAAGCAACGCTGGCTGAACGACTACGGTCTGGTCGGACGCGACATTTTCTGTCATGGCTATTGGGAAATCTTTCCGGAGATCGGCGCCCGGTGAGAGGCATCGCCGAAGCCGTCCGGAAGGCGGCAAAGAGGCAGACCGGCGCTTACGGGACGACTCATGAATTGCGCTGCAGCGATGACTGCTTTTACATGGATGAAGATGCGATCCGTCCGTTGTGGAAGAGCCGGCGGTTCCGGCTGCAGCCATGCATCAGCGGCTACCAGTTCATCGATAAAGTTATACACCCTGTGCTATAATAAGTTACGATTTGCAATATCATAGAACCTCGCATCGAATCTGATATCCGGCAGGATCGTCTGTTATCTCCGTTTTTGGTGACAAAAATTAAGAATAGCGCTGAATCTATGTCAAAAAACCTGTGTTTTCGGATTCGAAGAGCTTCTTCTTCCAAAAAGGCCAAAGAAAGAATATTGAAAAACGTCCCTCACCTATGGTACAGCATTTGAGTCAACGCTAGCCATCGTGTCTTCATGAAACAGTCCATGTATGCTAGGTGCACCCCCGGCCCGGGCGCCCATCCGAGCATCGGCAGCAAAACGGCCGGAGTATCCCTCAAAGTGGTACAAGCGAGACTTTAGCAGGGCGGCGGACGGGCGCAGGGCCCGCTGCAGGCACAGTGAAGTGCGGATCTTCAATACAGGGAGGGCATGGGATGAAGGTATGTTTACACCGTATGTTCGTAGTTTCAGCGCTTCTGGCCGCTGCGCTCTTGCTGTGGGGGTCTGGAGCATGGGCGAGTTTGCCGGGGCGCGCCGTCTACGTCAACGGGAAAGTCCACCGGATATGGCTCGGAGGCAATATCATGCATGTTGCCGGCCAGCCGAGAGATCCCGCTGCCGGCGACTGGGTCTTCGTGCGCGCCGAAAGCCCGCATGACAGCGGCTGGTGCGTTTCCTACAAGTACATGAACGCGAGCGGCCTCGCCATCTTCGACAACAAGATCTTCTATTCCTACACCTCCCACTCCAGCTGCCAGGGCACGGCCATGTACGCCTATGTCTGCTACTTCGACCTCACCAGAAACGCCTGGGGCACCTTGAAACGGCTGGGGTCGGTGCGCACCGACCTCGACTCGGAAGGGGCCGGTGCCGGGGCCGCCATCACCGTCTTCAACAACATGCTCTATGTCTTCACCGACTCGGGGACCTACACGAGCGGGGACGGGGTCAACTGGACCGGTTATGCGTCCCTGAAGCCGGGCGGGGCTTACCAGCCGCTGGATGCCGTCACATACTACCCGCCCGACTCGGATCCCAGGATCCTGATTGTCTACGGCTCCCCCGACCTCGTCTATGGGCCGGCCAACTACTACACGAAGATCTCCGCAGCCAGCTGGAACGGCCAGATCGGTAGCGGCTCCGACTTTCCGAGTACGCTTGCCGTCCCATACAACAGCTGGGCGTATGGCCCCGCCTCCCTGCAGGTCGGCACCCTGGGCGCCCTCGGGGGGTTTGCCGCCGGGGCGAAAACGCCTGCGATCCAGCTTTTCATAAAAACCACCACGAGCAGCGGGCCTGCACGGATCCGCCGTGCCGAGTTCACTTACAGCACCGCCGCCCCGAAGGGGAGCTGGCGGCTGGACTCCTATACCTTCTCGGGCGGGGACAGCCTGAGTGAAGTCTGGACCTATCCCTGGTACACGGTAGCCTGCGATGCGGCTCACCTCTCCACCCAGGCGAGACAGCAGACCCTCGTGGTACACTACCGCACGGATTCTGGGGACAGGGCCTTCGCCGGCATCTCCGACTTCATGGTTCCCATCAACCAGGCTACGCCGTCGAAGAGCTGCGGGGATTGGGGCGGGACGAGTACGGACACCGGCCTGCCGGAGAACGAGGAGGATGCGGCCACCCTGAGAAATTACTGGTCCCTGTATGGCATCATTCTCGGTTCGCCCCCCTTTGCGCCCAACGATCCGATACCCAGCGAGGTTGCAGGCCTCTCCAACGTGGAATATGGGCAGTCGCAGGGCACGAAGGTCGAACACACCCAGTCGTGGGAAAAGACCAGCATGTTCTCCGCCGGGCTGGAGGTCCACGCGGGATTGCTGCACGTGTTCGAGGTGGAAGACAAGGCGGACATCAGTTACACGCACGGGCTCGAGAACGAGGAGTCGAGCAGTTCATCCATCACCACCGGATTCGGTCAGACCCTGGGCACCGAGGGCCAGAGCGCCGAGGATCTCGAGGAACTCGGGCGCGTGGGCTGGGCGATCTTCGGAGTGCCCAAGGTGATGGTGCAGGACTTCAGTCTCCACGCCTATGACTACAACTACCTGACCGGGGCGGGTACAGCCCTGAACCAGAACGTCCATGTCATCGAGGTCCAACCCACATCCATCAATGTCAAACCCGTCGCATTCGACCTGGAAGAGCCGGGCGGGCCCGATGACGATGTCCCCGGGCTGCTCTCCGGGATCGAACCCTTTCCCAGGTCCACCGACCTGGAGGGCTGGTACCGGCGGGGCTGGGAGTCCTTGCAGATGCCCTGGGAGGTGCTTTTCGGCGATGGATCGTTGGGTGAGCCTTCCATCAATCCCCTGAATTTCACGACCGGCGCCACCCCCTACTCCTATATCAGTGAGGAGACGGAGGAAACCAAGTCCGAGGGAGAGACCTCGACGGTCGAGATGAGCAATGAGACCCAGGTCAGCGTCGGGACGAAACTCAAAGGGTTCAAGGTGGACTTGAAGGTGGGGTACGAGTCGAGCTTCATGACCCGGGTCACGAACACGACGAGCTTCGGCAAGGAACTCTCGTTCCACATCGGCATGAAATCCTGCTCCGACCCGGAGGGCGTGAAAAACCTCAGCGTCCAGCCCTATTACCTGACGGCTACGGATGAGACAGCCCCCTGGATCCCGACGGCCTACGCGGACCAGCGGCCCTGGTGCGTCACCTGGAGCGTGACCGGCGGCGAGTACAACAACGGGACCAAGATCGGCCAAAGCCCGCCTGCAGCTTGGGCGGAAGGGGTCGTTTCGGAAAGCTGGCTGGACGATGTCCTGGTCAGGCTGCCAGGCCAGAGTTCGTATTCCCTCGAGGGCGGCCGGTTGGGATGGCTCACCTCGGACGGCTGGCTGGAGCGAATTCCCATGAACGCGTTCACGTTCAACCCCCGCAAGGGCGTCACGGTGGAGTTGAACGGCTATGTATGGTCTTCGCGGGAAGCCTATGGGCGATGGACACGTTGCAGAGGCGTCTGGACCTTCACAACGGATCCGTCGGTCAAACGCGACAAGGTGACCTTGAAGCTCGATTTCTTCAGGAAGCTCTGGGATTTCGAGATCCAGCGAGCCGACCTCTCCAGTGTCATCACCCCCCTTTCGGGCGACCTCCAGGTCATCCTGACCGTAAACGACAAATACAGCCTGAGCAGCCACCTGCGGCACCACGTCATGACGGACTGGGTCTGGCAAGGCGTGCCGCATGATATCGGTGGGGCCAAACTCACATCTTATGAGGGATGGTACGACAGCGCTTCGGAAAAGGGGTCTGTGTCACTGCAGGGCCTTTTGCCCGAAACCATCGGCGCCTTCGGCGATATGAGCCTCGAGGTGAACGGTCAACCGGTTCGGGCGCCCTTCCTCGATCTGCCCTACCTCCAGGAGGCGCTGGAGAGCGGACGGACCATCGTCTACGAAAAAGACGGCCTCTATGTGGAAGTGGACTTCGCCGCCAAGACATGGTTCGCCACCATCGAGCGGGAGGCCTTCCACCCCAGGCACAGGCCGATCCGCGGCAACGCCCAGATCAAGGTTCTGGTGGGAGGCGTCCCCTGGGGTCGCTTCAACGTCCCGGTCGCCAATTACACCTCCCAGCTTTGGCTCAGCGACTGACGGGGACGTTTTTTTACACGCTTGCAATGGCCCCTTCGGGGGCCATTGCTTTGTGTTCTTTCGGCGGGCAGACGCCCATAAATCTTCGGCTCGTGAAATTTTTTAGCGTGCGAGGATGAATAGGACTTTCGATCTTCGCCAAGTCATGGTTTGCGCAATCCCCCATCTGCGCCCCGCAAGCGATGAGCATCGAGGCCGCCCCCTCTTCTGTCTTGAACACGGTAAACCCAACCGTCACTTAAACCAAGCCGATCTTTTTCAGCCTCGACCGAATGGCGCCCGGCTTCCGGGCGTGCGCCTCGGCCATGGCCTGGATGCCGGTGCCGGAGGCATACTCCCGGCGCAGCCGTTCGTCCTCCTCGGGGTTCCATTTCTCGTAGGCGTTGGGGTGCCCCCTGCGGATCGCCTCGATCGAACTCTCCGCCTCGGCCTCCGCTTCCGCGCTCAGGACCTCTTCGGCAATCCGCAGGGCATACCGGCAGAGATCGCTGTCCCCGGAGTAAAACCGCTTCACCGCGTTCAAATCACCGAGGCTCCGGATCTTCTTCCGGACATAGTCCACCACCTCCGGCGGCGGCTGGGATTCCGGACCTGTTGAATCGCGCCCCTTCTCCACGACCGCTGTGCCCTCATACGTCCCCATGGTCATGTGGGCCTTGAAGGCCCAAACCGTCGGCGGCGAAACCCCCACCTGCTCGGCTATCTCCTTTGAATCGAGCTTTCCTTCTCTCAGGAGATCGACAATCCGGCTCTTTCGCTCCTCTGCCTCCGTCCCGTCCTCCGCCTTTGGGTCGATCGTGCGCCCCGCCTCATGCTCCCCTCTCCGGCCGGCACCCTCTCCCCCGAGGTGCTCCCGAATCACATCCAGAAAGGCTCCACCGAACCGCTCCGCCTTTTTCTCCCCCACGCCGCTGATCTCGCGCAATGCCGTCTCGTTCACCGGCTTCTGCTTCGCCATCTCCCGCAAGGTGGCATTCGAAAAGATGAAAAAAGGCGGAAGCTTCATGCTCTTTGCGGTTCGCATTCTGAGGCCCTGCAGCTTCTCATAGAGTGAGCGCGCCCCGGCATCTTGCAGGGACGCATCGATGCGCGCACGCTTTGAGACCCGGGACGAGGTCTTCGAGGCTGGGCTGCGCTCCTGCCTCCGAAGATCCCGCCTGAAACGGATCTTGACTTCTCCCTTGAGCACCCCCCAGCTCTTCTCGCTCAGCCTGAGGCCGGGGTGCTCCCCCCTGTCTGGGATCAGGTAACCCGCAGCCAGGAGCTGCCTGAAAATGGAGCGCCATTCCTTTTCGGAAAACTCCTTGCCCACCCCGAAGGTTTTGAGCCGGTCATGACCGAGTCTCTTCACCTTGTCGCTCAAACTCCCCTTCAGGACATCCGTCAAATGGACCACCCCGAAGCGCTGGCCCGTCCGGTAGACGCAGGAAAGGGCCATCTGGGCGGGCACCGTCCCGTCCCATGTCTCCGCGACATCGATGCAGTTGTCGCAGGTGGAACAGTCCTCCGGATAGCCCTCGCCGAAATACCTGAGCAAAAACCTGCGGCGGCACTCCGCTGTTTCGCAATAGGTGAGAAGGGTCTCGAGTTTTTTCCTCTGGATCGCCTTGAATGCCTCATCGCCTTCCGAGTTCTCGAGCAGCCTTCGCCTAGCGACCACGTCCCCAAGCGAGTAAAGCATCCATGCGTCCGCCGGCTCGCCATCCCGTCCCGCGCGCCCCGTCTCCTGATAGTAGGCCTCCATGCTGGCCGGCGGATCGAGGTGGGCCACGAACCGCACGTCCGGTTTGTCGATACCCATGCCGAAAGCGACCGTACCCACGATCACGATGCCCTCCTCCTTCCGGAAGCGCTCGAGGTGTCTACGACGCACCTCCCCTTCGAGTCCCGCGTGATAAGGCAGGGCGTTCACACCCTCCTCCTGGAGCCACGCGGCCGTCTCCTCGGCTCTGCGCCGAGTCCGGACATACACCAACCCCGCATCCCCGGCATGCTCCTTTTTCAAAAAGGCGAGCAGCTGGCTGCGGGGCTCTTCTTTGAGCTGGACCCGGTAGAGAATGTTCGGACGGTCGAAGCTCGAAATGAAGGACTGGGCATCCCCGAGTTGAAGCTTTTCGAAAATGTCCTTGCGCGTGATCTCGTCCGCGGTGGCCGTCAGGGCCATACGGGGCACCCCGGGAAATGCGCCCGTCACCTCCGCTATCCGCAGGTAATCCGGCCTGAAGTCATGCCCCCACTGGGAGACGCAGTGCGCCTCGTCAATGGCGAAAAGGGCGATGGGCATTTCGGCCAGGAACGCCCGGAACCCTTCGAGCAGGAATCGCTCCGGCGCAACGTATAGGATGTCCGCTTCCCCCCGCCGGATGCGCAGCTGGGCGCGGGAGGCCTGTTCATCCGAAAGCGTCGAGTTCAGGCACTCCGCCCTGATCCCGATCTGCAGCATCGCCTCGACCTGATCTTGCATGAGTGCGATCAGCGGCGAAACGACGATGCCCACGCCCTCCCGCAGAACGGACGGGATCTGATAGCAGAGGGATTTGCCGCTGCCGGTCGGCATCAATACGAAAGCATCCTTTCCACCCATCACGGTTTCGATGATTTCCAGCTGGTGCTCACGGAACTCGCCGTAGCCGTAATACCTTTTGAGAATATCGTACGGGGTCATACAAACGCTCTGAAAAGAAAGAGTTGCAAGGACACAGAATTTTCTCGTTCGGCGCGAGGTCCGCCCCCGCACCTATTCGATGGGACCGATTTCGCAAAGGACTGGTCGTCTCACTTCAGCGCCACCGCCTCGAACCCTGCAATCACAGCGCCTGTCGCATCCAGAAGCTCGAGGTGGCTGCCGCGTATGCGGTAGCGTTCCACGCGCTCAAGCGCCTCAAGGAATTGCATCTCCTGGTCCATGCCATCGGGGCAGGACATCATGGTCGTCGCCATCCGGCTGAAACGCAGACCGTCACCCTCGAGTTCGAAGCCGCCGGCCATGCGGTTGCAGCCGGCGCTGCCGGCGACACGCAGGGCATCGGCGGCAAACACCAGGTGCGCTTCGCGCCGCTTTTCGGCCGCAGCCACGGGGTTGCCGTCGAGGCGCACGAGCTTCCAATACGTCCCACGAAGCGGGCTTTCCGCCAGCGAACTCCCGCAGCTCTCGCCGGCACGGGGCAGCTCCCCCTCGTTGGAGCCGGGCAATACGCCGATGCCCTCACCCATCGACCCCTGCACCGGTCCACCGTGAACAAATACCAGCAGCATGCTCAGGGGCGCGTTGCGGCCTTCCAACACCGGGTATATTTGATCGGTGGTGAACAGCAGCCGACCCTGCTGCTTGACGCTTGCGCGGGCGGTATAGCGGTGCCCCGATCGTAGGGCATCATCGTCGTAGACGATCTCAAAATGAAAAGGCGGCTGCCCGGCTGGGTCCAGCTTGCTGCGGCCGAGCACCACGGCCGGCGTATCCGCTCTCGAAACGTCCTGCAACTCGACCTCGAACACCGCATCGGGCGGCAGCGCGATGCGCTCCCGGAAGGTCGCAGTGCCCTCCAGGGTGCCGGCCCACGCGGAGCTGCAAAACAGCGCCGCCGACAAGATCAGCGCGCAGGCGGCCAATCCCCGCCAGAATGAACGAAGCATACCTCGCAGCTGGACTGCACTTGTGTGGCTGCTCATCTTCCTTCTCCTTTTGCAGATGCGCTACGTCCCATGACACTGGCCAAGGGTAATGAAAGATACGCTCAAAATACTCGAAAAAGAAATGATAATCAGGGGCGCCTCTTTTTTGCAGCTTGCGGCAGGTCGAACCGCTTCGAAAAGTCTACTGGGTCTGCCGCAGCCATGTCTCGAAAGCTGCCACCGCAAGGGGCCTGAGAGCCGCGGCCGTCTTGCCGCCTTTTGTATAACATCCGTGACACTCGACCTTCAGAACCCTTTTCACCATTTATCTTGTCCCTAAAGGCCTTATCGTCTATACTTTCACGGTTCAGAGGACATTTCAGCGCCCACCCGCGCTCTGACACGCAGCAGGAATTCACAATGGATAAAAGCTGTCCGCAATCTGATTCGGTGAGCCGGAAAGGACCTGCCTCAGAGCAGTTGCCAAACGAAATCCGAATCTTTTTCTGGGATGTGGATCCTGAAAAACTTTCCGTAGTGGAATCCGCCCACTTTATCATCAGCCGGCTCATGGAACACGGAGACGAAAACGCCCTCCGGTTCCTCCTAAAGCATTACGACCGTAACGAATTGGTCCGGGTTTTGCGGAATAGTCGATCTATCTCCAAGCGCTCGCGTATCTTCTGGAGCCTTTTTTTTGGGATCACTAAGGAATCATGTACCCCACGACGATATCCGACGGTCTATACAGATTGCTCAAACGCCTCGATCGATCCCTGGAATTAAGGAGCGGATATTTAGGGGGCGGGACGGCCCTTGCACTCCAATTGGGACACCGAAGGTCAGATGACCTGGATTTTTTTTCCCCGGAACTCTTTAGTCCAACGGCGGTCCTCACGGATCTGGAGAAGTTGGGACTCGCCGTCACGGTTCTCAACCAGACCCCTCGACACACGGAACTGCTCGTTCAGCGATTCAAGGTCGATTTATTGACCGAAACGATCCCCTTGAAACGGTTGGTCCGACCCATCCTTCCGGAGATCAGGAATCTGAAGATGGCCGATGCTGCTGACATCGGCCGCATGAAACTCCTGACGGTTGCAAGCAGGGGCTGCAAAAAAGATTTTCTGGACATCTTCTGCCTCACTCGACACAGGATTTCTCTCAAGGCGCTGATCGATGAATTCATCTCAGAGGGGCAAGGCGTCAGGTTCAGTAAACTGCTGTTCCTGAAAGGGCTTGTGGATTTTGAAGCAGCGGATCTTGAACCCGATCCTGTCATGCTCTGGAATCTTGACTGGAATGCCGTAAAAGAAGACCTCATATCGGAGGTCAAGCAAATCGCCCATGAGATCTGCTGAGTTCCAGATCCAAATATAGGCGGGGCACCGCAAACCGGCGTAGTCTTACGGGTGGGAGCCGCCTGTCAAGGTCGAACGTCTAGAGCAGCCCCTTTTCCTTCAGGACCGTCTCGACGATGGCACGGGCTTCTTTCCCCATGGTGTTCTCCCCCTTTACGGTGCAGGCGAAGCTGTGTGTGCCGCTCTCGCTAACGACATAACCTACGAACCATCCCAGGACGAAAATCCCGCGGCCGTCCGTCCCGGACCCGGTCTTTCCGTAGAGGGTGCCACGTTCGGTCCTGGTGGTGAACATGAGCTCCTTCATAACCGACAACGATCCCTGGGAAAAAGGCAACCGGCCCGTAACGAGTTCTCTGATCAGGTCCGCCTGTTCCGCCGGCGAAATCAGGAGCGTCTTGCGGCCTTTCGCCGGTAGCCAGAAGACATCGATACCCGCCGAGATGTCCCGATCACCATAACCGATCTTATCGATCCACAATTCCATGCGCTCCGAGCCGATCCGGCGGGCGAGGTCCTGGAACGCGGGCACGCACGAAGCCTGGAAGGCCTCCTTCAGCGTCAGATCGTGATTCCACGCCGGAAACGACCTCTCCACGCCATCCCACAGATAGAAGGCTTGATCGGGGGAAGAGAGGATGCCGGACTCGAGGCCGATAAGGGTGTTCCAGATCTTGAATGTCGAACAGGGCGGCAGCCGCTCCGCAGCGTTGCGCGGACGAAACGTCCAGACGTCGCCCGATGCACAATCGACCAGGACAAAAGACCCTTCGCGGCCAAGAAAGGCCGCGCTGACCATGGATTCAGGGAGCGGTGGCGTGCGGCAGGAGGCCAGGAATACAGCCGCAAGCGCCAAGCCGATGAACTGAACGATCCTTTGTTTCATGCTTTTTTCCTCTGCAGGATGTAATGATTCGCAATAAGAGAAAACCATCCGCGGGGCGGCCAGGGGCACAGCTCGTTTGAGCGGCAGGCCGGCGCCCCGGGGTCATGTCCCCCCTCTGACCGGGATCTCAAGACGCCGCTTTGGGATCGATGCGGCGGCGCTTTCATCTACAGCAGCCTTTTGCCTGGTCGATGCCTCCACTTTACAAAGAATGCACATGCAAGGTTCCATCCCTCAAGGTGGCTTTGGCCAAGTCGACCAGATGCTGATGATGCGTAAAAAAAATGATTTGGGTATCCCGGGCGAGTCGGGCCATGCCCGCGAGCGCAGCTGCAGACCTGTCGTCATCGAAGTGGACCAGCACGTCATCCACAATGAACGGCATCGGGCCGTTGGTTTTGACGTGTTTTTCGAGCCCCCCCAGCCGCAGCGACAAAAACAGTTGATCGCGGCTGCCGTCGCTCATCTCGTGGACCATGAGCGTCCGCCCGTCCGGGCGGAATGCCTTGATGACCGGCTCTCCCTGCTCGTCGTAATCCGCCCTGAGCCCCTCGAAGGCGCCCCGCGTCATCGTCCTGAAATACCTGCCGGCGGCATCGAGCACCGGACTTTGGTTTTTTTGCCGATAGCGTTCGATGGCCCTTGCGAGAATGAGGGAGGAAAGCTTCAATCGAATATAGTACTCGACATCCGCGTCGACCTTCCCCGCCAGCCCCTGGACCCTTTCAGCGATGTCGGCCGCGCGGGATTCTCCGCCGATGGCTTCCAGTTCTTTCCTTTGCAGGACGATTTCTTCGACCCACTTTTTTTGCTCCTGCTGCAACGCCGATTTTTCCTGGTTCAATCGCGCCAGTCTGCCCGTCAGTTCGTCGGGGTTGTGGGCTTGCACCTCGGCTACGAAGGCGGCGAAATCCTGTCCGGAGGCAAGCTCCGCCAGACGTTCGTTTGCAGTGTCAAGATCCACCAGCAGCCTGGCTTTCGAGGCCGCCCGCTTTTCGATTTCCGGCAGCCGATCCGGTGCATCCGTCTGCGCCTCCTCGCACAACAGCCGCAGTTTTTCACGTTCGGCCGCCAGCTCTTTCCTTATTTTCAGAAGCTCGGCATGTTTTTTCTTCCGTTCTTCCTCAAACCGTTTTCGATCCTTGAACCGGGACTGCTCCACTGTCAGCCGTTCGTACAGTTCCACAATCGCCGCCGTAGGTTCGGCAGTCCCGAGATCCGGGGCCATTTTACCCAGCAGATCCTTTACCTGGGCGGTATAGGTTTCGTAGTTGGACTGCATGCCAGCGATCCGCTGCCGTTTGTCCCCGGCCTTTTCCATCTCACCGAACACCTGGTCCAGCGCCAGAACGAAGTCATTGACATCCTCCGGCGACGCACCGGCGGAAAACCCGAGCTTGCCGACCGCCTGGGTCCACTGCGCGGCCCAGGCCTTCATATCGCGTTCGGCTTCCTCCTTGCGCCGCAGGCTGTCGCTGATCTGCCGCTCGTACCCGGCGATCTCGGATTCGCGCCTCTCTCGCTCCTTGACGAGTCGGTCGTTTTCCCGCCGGGTGCGCTTCGCAAGATCCAGCAGACCCGCATATTCAAAGGTATCAGGCAGAGGAACATTCAATTCCTTCAATCTTGCCGCCAATTCCGCGGCCATCCGTTCCATGTCGATTTTCAATTGCGCGGCCGTATTTTTTTTCCTTCGGCATTCCGCGGCGCTGCGTCTGATCTCCTCGGCCTTCGCCGCCCATGCCTGCATTTCCCGGGGCTTCAGCGGTGCAATGCCCAGGGGCCGCCACAGGGCTTCCCATTCATCCCAACGAGCGGCTCGGGTCTTTTCCCGGGCCTCCTGAAGCCTCACATTTTCCGCAACCGCGTCGCGAAGCTCCTGCACCGCCGATTTCAGCGCCTGGGCACTCGCCACATCCTCCGCATCCCTGCGAAGGATGTCCGCCGTCTCATCCGCGATGGAGACCGCCTTTTCGTAGGCCCCCGCCAGGTCGGACCCGGAGGACAAGGCATCCACAAATCCCTGGTCGACTTCGCCCCGCTCCAGCCAGACCGAGCGCACCGAACGCCAGCCCCGCTCCCTCATGCCGCGGTGGGAGAGCAGATCCTCGACCGAGGGCAAATCCCGCGATTCGGTCAAATCGGAAAGCGCCTTTTGCTTTTCCTTCAGCTCCGCATTTTGACGCGCTGCCTCCCTTTTGAGTTCTTCGATGCCCTGGTCCAGTTTCAGGAAAGCCATTTCGAAGCCCCGCATCGTTTCTGCAGAGGGAATAGCCAGCTTCTCCAGGGTATCCAGTTCCCCGGACCACAGGCCCAAAGCGGACAGATCGGCTTCGGCCTGCTCCAGAGCCGACCGGTACTCCAGTTGGGCATGAGAAAGCTGCTCTTCGATCTTTCCCAGTCCGCCGGCGCGATCGAGGCAGTCCTCCAATGAAGCCGTGTCGTTCGGCTTTTCGAGGGTCTCAAGATCCCCCCTGGCCGCCGCCAAATAAGCCGTCGCAGTTTGCAGATCTGTTTCGGCATGATCGGAAGCCTCTTCCAGTTTTGCAAACCGGTTCCCCAGTCTCTGGATCTTGGATTTATCCGCTGTGGACAGCCTGAGGTCCTCGACGCCCTCCAGGGTCAAACCGGGCCGCAGAAGACGAATTTTGCCTTGTGCAGACTCTTGGTGGCGGTGGATTTCGCCCCTCAGTTTCTTCATGTCAGCCAGGGCAGTCGTGTGAATGCCGACCTGCTTCGCCAGTGCTTCGATGATTTTTGCATGGGAGATGATGTCATCGTCATAGGTCAGCGTCTCGAGATTCTGCTCGATCTCCGCCAGTTCCTGACGCAGGTTCTGCTCCCCCAATTCTGCGGTTCTCATCTTCACCTGGGCTTCGACCCTGCGGTGGCCGAAATCCTCCGCCAGATCCGGTACGGGGCCGAGGGCGGCGAGGGTTTTTTGCAGTTCGTCTCGACGGGTCACATGCTTGAGCGCGTCGCGATGGCGGGACAACAGACTGATTTCCGAAGACATGGCCTCCAGACGATCGGCGGCCCCGGCCTCACGGGCACAAAGCTCATCCAGCCGCTCTTTCATCTTCTTCCACTGCTGCCGACTGGCCGACGCAGAGCGAAGTTCCTTGTTCAAACGCTCGATTTCAGCAAGATCGGCATTGATAACAGCCTTTTGAGCCCTGGGCCGAAACAGGTTGTCCTGCTTTTCTTCAAGCCCGGCCATGACCTGCCTCAGGATGTTGAGCCCGGAGGTGGCGGCAAAAAGGGCATGGCCCAGCTCGCCGCCGGCCGCCAGGACGCTTTCCACCCCCTGGCGGAGGGATTGATGGGAAATGCCGAAGGCATGTTCGAACGCCTGGCGATCCATCTTGCCCAAAACGGCATCCAACTGGAGTTGTTCCATGGGTTTTCCGGTCTCATCATCGATCAGATCGTTTTTCCGCCGCTTGTACCGCGTCAGGTTCAGCAGGCTGCCGTCGGAAAGCCGCAGAGACCCGCCCACTTCGAGATTTTTGTAATCATGCAGCCAGGCGTCCTCCACCTTGTGGCCAAACCCGTACAGCAGCCCCAGCATGGCGCGCAGGGCGGTGCTCTTCCCGGCTTCGTTCGGTCCAAAAAGGATGTGCAGACCGTAGTCGTCGCCGGAAAAATCCACCACCTTATCGGTAAAGGGGCCGAAGGCCCGGAGCCTTAGAACGTCGATCTTCATGACGCCTCCTGCTTGCTTTGGGCATCCGCCAGAGCAGTCAGCAGCAAGGCCCCGGCGTCTTCCAGCACCTGCTTCACGTCGTTCAGCGGAATCTTCAGGCCGCTGCCTGCCAGTTTGGACTTGAGGTCTGTCAGGTCCAGATCGATCTCCTCGGGATGGACAGCCAACTCGGCCAGGTAGCGCAGCAGTTCGCCCTGGGGGGTGTCGCTTTGCGCCAGTTGCTGGAGATCGGCCTCCGGACCGGTTTGCACCTCGACCTTTTCGATCCAGACCGTATTTTCTGAAACATCCGATGCAACCGCACGGATGTGCGCGGTCAGCGTGATCGGATCGGAGCAAAGCCGTCCGTGAGCGGCGCAGCGCCCTTTTAAAACCCCACGCACGCAGCAAGGCCGGCCGCCCTCGCCGCGGATGGCCACGCCGAGGGCCTTGCCGAACAAAGAAGCGGCCTCCTGAATGCTCTCAGCCCCGCTGACGTCTGCAACGACGACAAGCCAACCGACCACATCCAGGGGAACGAATTCGGTTGTCAACACCCCCTGATCCGCTTCGACCCATACGCACCCTTTCCGGCCGGTTTCCCTGATATGCCGACCCTGGGTGCAGCCGGCATAGACGATGTGGGGCGCTTCCCGCAAAACCGAAAAACGGTGAACGTGGCCCAGGGCCCAGTAATCATAGCCCCTGGACGCCAACTCATCGACCGTGCATGGGGCGTAGGGCAAGTGCCCCCGGGCGCCGGAGGTCAAACAATGCAACAGGCCGATGTTGAACATGCCGTCCACCGGATCCGGATAGGCAGCGGCCAGGTTGGCCGTAACCTCCGCAGATGCATAGCTCTGTCCGTGGACCGCGATCCCGAGATCGTCCAGAAGCCACGTCTCGGGCTTGCGGGACTTGAACACCTTGACGCTGTCCGGCAGGGGCAGGGTCTTGGTCATGGCATTGGCCGCATCGTGGTTGCCCCGGACAATGGCCACCCGCACTCCAGCCTCTGCCAGGCGCCGCATCTGCGAGGCGAAGTAAAGGCCGGTATTGAAATCCTGCCAGTCGCCGTCATAGAGATCCCCTGCGATCAGCAGCAACGGAACGTCTTCCAGGAGAATGAAATTGACCAAATTGTCCAGCACCTGCCGTGTGGCGCCCCGGATCTCCTCGACGGAAGGCGCACCCTCGTAAGAAAACAACCCCCTGAGGGGCGAATCCAGATGGATGTCAGCAGCGTGAACGAAAGTAACCATGAAACCTCCCAGCCACATTGCACCGTGGCGCTTTCGAAAGATCAGGAAAATGGCGGGTCCTTGAGCACCAGAGCCGTCTTTTCCGCGACGGTCGGAAACCGGCAAGGGTTTTCCGGCGGCGTTGCAGCACCCGGTGACTCGGTTCCTTGAAATTCGGCCAGGAGCCTGCCAAATGGACGCGCAAGAACCGGCGGATCGGCCTCCAAGCAATTCTGAACCGCTTTCGAAATCAAAGATTCCGCTGTGCACATTTCAAGATCTTCCACACAGAAATCTGTGCAGACGTTGATAATGGCATGCACCCTCTCAGTCCTTTTCACCGCTCTCTTCACTTGCCAGCGCTTGTCACGTAGCGCATCGAGGTAGCCAATCCGACGTCAGTAAGGCTAATGGGTGTCCATCCGGAACCAACGCAGCGGTTCCACCCAGTCTCCCGTCCGCTCTTCCCATGCCTGACAGCAATGGATGCAGCCCTGGCGCACAGTTTGCAGGATCGTAAGCGCCGCTGTGATCGCGGCGAGACTCGGGCAACCCGGCCGGTGTCCATCCGGAAAGGGACGCAAACGATCATACGGTTCGCGATTCCAAAACAACGGTTTTTGTTGGCCGCTTCCGCCGCGCAGTTCCACCGCCGGGCGTCGAATCCCGGTTTGGGCCTTGCTGAAAAGACCCGACGCTGCGCAGACAGCGCACGAATCACGGCATGGGGCATCAGCCAAAACAGTATCACGTTATCCTGAAACTGCAAATAAGGAGGTTTAACATGGCAAAAAATCTGTTATTCGTCGTGGCGATTCTTTCTCTCTGCAACGCCTGCGCAACCAAGACCCCTTTCGTCTACAACACTCCCGACATCCGTGCAAACCGTTCGGGAAATCTCTCGATCAGCCTGGATAGACTGGATGACCGGCGGCAGGGTGACACCGATATCGATGCCATCTTCGAACAGCGCCCCGTCGAGGAGATCGATCGCATCATCGAGCGTGAAATGATCAGCACCGGCCTCTTCAGAAACGTCGTGCGTCCCGACTCCAAAGCCGAGGGTGAAACGGCATTCGTAGAATCAAACGATACCGACCTGCATGCGGACCTGGACCTTCTCATGCTGCAATGGGAGTGCCCGGATGGGGACGAAATCGTGGCTGCAACGGTTGTCCTCAGTGCGTTGACTGGTGGGGTGGGAGGATTGATCTACGGCTGCACCGAGACCTATGTCATCGGGACGGTCCACATGGATCTGAAATTGACCGACGTGAAGACGGGCGATCTGCTCTTCGAGAAGACCTACATCGCCGATTACAATCATCCATGCTCCAAGATGGAATTCGATCACCCAACCACAAAGGCTGAAGCGATCGGTGGATCCGTTCAGGTGCTCATGCAGGAATTCAAAGCGGACCTGAATTCCCTGCTTGGCGGCAAAGCATTTCAATCAGTGGGAATTCCAAGAAACTGCGAGTGATGCCCCTTTCGGAAAGCCTGCCAGACAAACACGAGACTCTCAGGCCCCTTGGCCTTCTTTATCAGGCAGTTAAAAAAACCAGACTGCTGCGCTGCACGCATTCCGTGCCGCTGGCCTTGCATCCGGGGGTTTTTCAACCGCCTGTAGAGAATCCATTTTTCAACACGCTGTTCAGGGGTCCAATTCCTTCATCTGAAAACCCTTCGCCCCTTTTGCTTGCGCGCCAGCGCGGACTCCCCGATCTCCCGCATCCGCTCGTTCAGCGGTGACGGATCGAAATACCGATTCGGTTGATTTTTGTGAAACCAGGGTTCGGCGAGCACCGCACGCCGCAACCCGGGATCGGTGTCGATTTCCCGCACGACGGTTGCGGCCCGATCCATGGCACGGGGCATGATGCAATATCTCCAAAACACCTTGTAGAAGAAAGGGATTCGTTTGAGCCATCCGGGAAGGCGGGCGGATTCCTCGGCTTCATAGTCGCTGACGTTGACGAAGCTGCGCGGGTTGAATTCCCGCTTCACCGCCGGATTGCCCCAATAGATCGGTATGCAGCCCGCCCGCATGGCATCGACCAGCTTCTCCGAAGTATAACCGCGATAACTGCAGTTCTCAAAGACCAGGGCGAACCGGAACGTTTGGAAAAAGCGGCACTTGAGGGCCTGAAACTCTTCATTGCCCCTTGACCTCCCGGGATCCCCGTCCGAAATCGGCGGCGCATTGTTCCTGCTGACCCCCGGGGCGACAACCCTGTGGTATGCCGCCAACCGATCGAACATGGCACAGCGGGCCCAGGCATCCTTGTAGGCGACGTAGGCGCAAAAGTCCTTACGCCCTTCCGCCATGATCCTGTCGGAGTAGTCTCCAGTCTTGACCAATTCCCGCCCCCAGTCATCCCGGAAAGCGCGGCCGTCGATCTCGATAGCGTATAACGGTACTCTGAGGTGACGAGGGTGACGAAAATCTTCATCGTATTCGTAGGAAAATGCCCAATCGGCTGCCGACATGTCCGGACGGCGGGCCTCACCCGTATAGAAAACCTTCAGATAGTCGCCCGCAGGCAATTCACCTTGGAATACCGAAAAGAACAGGATATCCGGATCCGCCGCGACCTCGACATCGAAATGCATCCGCAGACCATTGACCAGAAAGTTTCGCTCGGGGTTGAAATTCGGCCACCATTTTGCAAAATTTACGCGCAACACCGGCCGATCAACCTCCAGAGAATTCTGAACCGCACTCAAAACCGGAAAACCCGCTCAGGCTGTTTCAAGATCTCACACACTGCAATCTGTGCGGACACCCGCAACGGTACTCACCGCCTCGGACCCTCTCCCCGGTCCCATCACTTGTCTGCTTCTGCGGCGCAGGAGAGCGAGCCTGCATTTCCCGGCGCTTCGAAGTCGGCCGAACTCATGGAGTCAAGCCGCGTTGACATGGACACGGAACTGGACCTTTTCAAGCTGGGCTGGAAGTACCGGGATGAAAATGAAATTTGACTTCCTGACCACGAAGGCTGTGGCCGTCGGTGAATGATTTGAGATGCCTATGCAGGATAGGCAACACTTGTTTCCTTAAAATGGGTTTTTGGGTCGGCAAAAGCCGGCTCTAAGGCCGAAAATCGCTATTTTTTCACGCGATAACATCGCGATTTCAAACAGATGGCTTGGTCCGACCCCACGATCAACCCAGTTCGAAGCTGGTGATGCCGTAGATGCTCTGCAGAGGCAGCGGCGGGGCATCGCCTTTGTAGATCCGGGCCGTCTCGAACACCTTCTGCATGGCGTGCCGCTCCGCCAGTTCGCGCGCAAACGGGTTGCAGACGGGGATATCCAAGAAAATTTTTTCGCCCTCGGCGAACCCCGTCAGGGATCGAAAGAGGTCTTCAGCGACCTCGGGCGTATCCGCAAAAAGCGGTCCGATCTTGAAACCGACCCGGCATGGACGGATGATCCCGTAGCCGGCCACGCGCCCGTCGACGGTCGCCGCGCAGCCTCTGGTTCCCGGCCGGCTGATCCACCTTTCCAGAAAGGCCGTGCGGGGGGCGGGGAAAAAACGGCGGTCATACTGTTCGAGTTCGCTGAACGGCAGGTCGCGCAAATCGGAGAGAGGCCCGCCGGAAACGGCCCCGACCCCTTCATAGCGCGCGTTCTGATGCGCAATGCGGAAGCCGATCTGTTCATACTTTGGCAGCATCCCCACCACCCCGTCGCCCCCCACGGTGCGGTCGCCGAGATAGTCCATGGCTTTGCGGGTAAGCATCATGCCGATTCCGAGGTGCCGTACGTCCTCACGCACGATAAAAAATCCCGCGAACCCGAAATTCTCTTCATAGGCGACGGCCGAGATGCAGCCAACCGGCTCACCGTCAATCTCGGCCATGAAGAAGCCGCGCGGATCGGCGGCGTAAAAACATTCAGCATCGTGAAGGCCGGGGTTCCAGCCTTCCTGCGCAGCCCACTCGAGGGCCAGTTCGACTTCGTCCCTTTCCATACGGCGGATCGCGATTTTTTCTCTGCTCATCTTTCCTCTGCGAAATCGTTTAATCGGTCGAAAAAAACTCTTTTCAAATGGCAACAAACCTTCGGGAACGCCCCCATAGAACCATGCGGCAACTGTATCCAAGTTCGAGGACGATGTTAACAAAAAATTCCAAAGGTCATATGTGTCCGCCAAATCAAAAATGAAACCGGATCCCGCTTTTCGGTTTCCATCCCTGATCGGGGGCCTCCTTCCCGCGCCGAGATCCGGGTCCACCGGATGTAAAACGTTTACAGCCAAACATGATCCCAGGTTGTCGGTTGGCTCCTGTCAAAAGAAATGCTAAGATGCGCCAGATTCGCGCGGCAATCGCCCTTCCCCACCACCATCCAAAGACCGTTCTCCGCTGGGAAGCCGCTCCCGGACGCTGGAGGGAAGCTACGCCTCGAACCTGCCCCAAAAGGAGATGCCCTGAAAACGAATTCGCAGACTATATAGACGTCGAACATCAGCCTATTTCACCGCTTCATCCTGTGTCAGAGGGGAAGCTTCCCTCCCATGTCCGATCTTGTCGAACCATCTGCCCATGCTTGATCGGCATCTGGCCTGGCACGCTGAACACCCTTTCATCAAAGCGAGAATCACGGATAGTACATGAATATGCAGGGTAAAAAGTCATTTGCAATGGTCGATTACGAAAAGTGCGAGCCACGGAAATGCAGCCCCGATGAGGGGATATGCGCCGCGGCGGCGGCTTGCACCCACCGGGTGATGAAACAGATAGACGGCAGATTCGAGCCGCCCATCGTCTTTCAGGATTTGTGCATGGGATGCTGGGACTGCATCGAGGCCTGTCCGCTGGAGGCCGTTCAGATGAAGCACATCACCTGAGGCGCTTTCGGCAGACTCGACTTCCGGTACACCGTTCGCTTCCGGTCTCCACCTCTGAAAAAAAGCCGACAGGCATCTGCAGGGAGGGTCATGGTCATGCAGGGAGAATCCGAACTTTCGGTGGTCATCGCGAGGATGGCATCCATCATCTATCTTGCGGCTGCGGCAGGCGCGCTCTTCAGCCGGAGCTATTATCGCAGGCTGATCGCAGACTTCTACAGAAACGCCGCCGTGATCTATCTGGCGGGTTTCATGGCCGTCGTCCTTGGATCCCTCGTGGTGAGCCACCACAACCTCTGGGTGAAGGACTGGAGGGTTCTGATCACTCTTCTGGGATGGCTGGCCCTGATCAAGGGCGTGCTCCTCATCGCCTTCCCGGGGTTCGTCGAAGGCTATTCCAGGCCTTTTCTCGGGGAGCGGGGCTTGATGTGGCTTCCACTTGCAGCAGTTCCACTGGGGCTCCTCTTCGGATATTTCGGTTTCCTTTACTGAGGCGGCCGTCCCTTCCGCGGGGTTGCCGAATCTCCGGCACGGGGACGCAGAGGATGATCTTCCCGAAGAGCCCTCAGGCCTTTCCAAACAGATGGAGGCAGCCGCTTGAACATCCAAGCGAAACGGGTCTATGACCCGATCGACGAAAAAGATGGGACCCGCATCCTGGTCGACCGCCTCTGGCCTCGCGGGATGAAAAAGGATCGGCTCGAAGCGGATGAGTGGCTCAAGGACGCGGCCCCGAGCACTGAACTCCGCAAATGGTACGCACACGACCCCGCCAAATGGGAGGCCTTCAAACGGCGCTATTTCGACGAACTCGATCAGAAGCCGGAGATCATCGACCGGCTGCGCGGCCTTGCCTCGAGGGGAACGCTGACCCTGCTTTACTCCGCGAAGGATGTTCAATACAATCAGGCGGTTGCCCTGATGGAATATCTGCTGTCGAAGTCGAGCTAGTGTTCATCCAAAAAAAGAGCATCCGGCGCGGCAAGGTTTTCAATCCGGAAATGAGCTAGTATCCATCCGGAAATGATTTCGCGGTATGACTCAGCTTCCAATCCGAGGTGGAAGGCGCGGCCTCATGGGATGATCCCTTCCTGATGGGCGCAAACCGTCCCTTACGAAGGCATTTGATTCAGGATATGCGGTAGAATGAACGATACGACGCTAAAGGCCCCGCCCAAGGGCAAGGCCGAAACGCTCGAATCTCAAGGCACGCTGGGGACCTTCGCCGGGGTCTTCACGCCGAGCATCCTGACCATTCTCGGTATCATCCTGTTCTTGAGAATGGGGTTCGTGGTCGGAAGCGCCGGGCTGGGGCTCGCCCTCCTGATCCTGCTCCTCGCCAACACGATCTCCGTCCTGACCAGCATCTCCCTCTCAGCCATAGCCACCAACCTCCGGGTCAGAGGAGGGGGAGACTACTATCTGATCTCGCGCACCCTCGGGATCGAGTTTGGAGGGGCGATCGGGATCGTCCTGTTTCTGGCGCAATCCGTCTCCGTTGCTTTTTACTGCATCGGCTTCGGCGAGGCGGTCGGAGCCCTCCTCCCGGTCCGAGTCCCCCACCTGACCCAGATCGTCGCTGCATCGGCCGTCTCTTTCCTCTTTATCTTCGCCTGGCTGGGCGCCGATTGGGCCACGCGCCTGCAGTACGGGGTCATGCTCACCTTGGGCCTCGCCCTGCTTTCGTTTTTCGCCGGAGGGATCCTGCAGTGGGATGCGACGCTGCTGATCGAGAACTGGCCCACCCCGCAATCATCCATGCCTTTCTGGGCGCTTTTCGCGATCTTCTTCCCGGCGGTTACGGGGTTCACTCAGGGAGTCAGCATGTCGGGGGACCTCAAAGACCCCGGCTACAGCCTGCCCCGCGGCACCTTTTTGGCAGTGGGGATCTCGATCGTCGTCTATTTCCTCTCGGCGGTGGTCTTTGCAGCCGTCCTGCCGGGGGATGTCTTGAGCGGGGATTATGGTGCCATGCGGAGAATCGCCTATTTCGGGCCTCTCATCGACGCCGGGGTCATCGCGGCCACCTTGTCATCTGCTATGGCCTCTTTCCTCGGCGCACCGCGCATCCTGCAATCCATGGCCTCCGACCGGATCTTCCCCTTTTTGAACCCCTTCGCCAAAGGGGCGGGGCCCTCGAACAACCCGCGCCGCGGGGTCCTGCTCTCGGCCGGGATCGCCTACGCCACCATCGCGCTGGGGCAGCTCAACCTGATAGCAGCCGTCGTGTCGATGTTCTTTCTGATCTCCTATGGCCTGTTGAACTACGCGACCTACTTCGAGGCGCGCTCCGCCAGCCCTTCCTTCCGGCCGCGATTCCAATATTTCAACAAGTGGCTCAGCCTCGCCGGAGCACTCGCATGTCTCGGAACCATGCTGGCGGTGGATTTTCGCTCCGGCCTCTTCGCCCTGGTGGTCCTTTTCGCCATCTTTCAGTATCTCAAGCGGACGGCCCACCCCCTCAGGTGGGCCGACAGCCGCCGCTCCTACCACATGCAGGTGGTCCGGGAGCATCTGCTGGAGTCCATCGGCCTGCCGGAGCACCCCCGGTACTGGCGGCCCGAGATCCTCGCCTTCTCGGACAATCCGGAGCGTCGATCCCAGTTGCTACGATTTTCTTCGTGGATCGAAGGCACCAGCGGCCTGACGACCGTCGTCAGAGTCCTCGAGGGTGAAGGCGTGCAGATGCTCAAACGCAAAGAGGAGGCCGAAGCGGAGTTGCAGCGCGATATCCAGGAGTGCGGCGTCGGCGCCTTTCCGCTCATCATGGTGGCGCCGACCCTCCAGGCGGGCATCCAATCGGTTATCCAGGCTTACGGCATCGGACCTCTCAAGGCGAACACCATTCTGCTCAACTGGATGGGGCAGACCCCCGGGACCCTTCTTGGGCTTGACGGACTCGATTTCGGCATCAACCTGCGCGCCGCTCGGTTCTTCGGCTGCAACCTCGTCGTCCTCGATGCAAAGGCCGACAAATGGCAAGCCCTGGAGGAGATACCGGCAAGTGAATTGGTCATCGATGTCTGGTGGCGCAACGACGCCACCAGCCGCCTGATGCTGCTCCTCTCCTACCTGATGACCCGCCACGAAAAATGGGCCAAGGCCAGGATCCGCCTGCTCGCCTCCGCAGGCGGCTCGCAGGAGGACCTGACGATGGAGAAACTGGAGGAGATGCTCGAAGACGTGCGGATCGATGCGGAGCCCCAGATCATCGCCGATGTCGACGCCGACAAAGTGGCCGAGTATTCCGGGGACTCCTCCCTCGTTTTCCTGCCCTTCCGGATTCGAAGGAACCAGGTGGTCGATGTCTTCGGCAATCCCATGGGGGAGACGCTTTTCTTTCTGCCGGTGACCGCGATGGCGCTGGCCGCCCGCGATGTCGAACTGGATGCCGAACCCGAGTCCGGCAAGGCCGGCGAATCGGCAAGACTCCTCGATGCGCTCGAAGATGCCAGAAAGCGGGCCGACGAAGCGGCGGCCGAGGCGCAGGACGCGGCCGAAACATTCGAAAAAGTGCAGCGGAAAGCGGACCAGCAGCGCCTCGAAAGCGGCACTGCCGATTCCGAGGCCATGGCTCTCATTGAAAAGCAAGTCGAGGAAGCCTCACTGAAAGCCGATAAAACCGCCCGCAGGGCCGCCAAGGCGGCCGCCAAAGCGTCCATAGCCGCTCAAGAAGCCGAGGCGGCGGGCGTCGTTCCTCCAAAGAAGGACAAAGAACCGGAGTGACATCCGACCGTTTCCAGCTCGAAGCGGTGTTTCCTCACCCTATCTGCAGGGTAGAGACGACCTCACGCACGCCCTCCACCTCCAGGGCGAGCGCCATCGCCTTCCCGATGAGCTCGGCGGAAGCGACCGTGCCCGAGAGCGTCACCTGACCCTTTGTTGTGGAAACAGATATGCTGAGGGCCGAGAGATCGGGGTCCGCCGCCAGTCTGGCTTTGATGATCGCCGTCGCGCGTGAATCGACGGCGGCATCCGTTGCAACCTCCCCGATATCGCGGGCTTTGCGGCGGACGACACGGCCCTGCTCGGCGAGTTCCTGCTGGATGTCTTCACTGCGCAGCTCGAACGCCTCCAGTTTGGCGGCCAAAGCCTCCTTCACCTGTTCGCCGGCCGCCCGAACGGAATCATAGGCCTTTTCGGCCTGCGACGCTGCACGCTCTTCCGCTTCTTGTATACCCGGAGTCGTACGGTCCGCAGTCATATACCAGTATCCGCCGGCGCCGATGATGATCCCCAAAAGCAACCCAAAAATCAGTGTCTTCATGGTGCACCTCCGCATCGATGATTACGTTCTAATGATCTGAGCCAACCAGCTGAGTTTATGAAATTCTAGTAAATTTAGAAAGATATGTCAAGCCATCGATTTTGTCGAAAAAAGCTGGACCTCAACATCATGAAAACATTCACCTGTCGTGAAACTGCACATCCTTGAGTAAAAAGAACGGAGATGCCGTAAGAAACCAGTCGATCTGACTATTGATCAAACAACATGTCGTCTATCCCGGAACCCAGACTCGAGGCGAATGCCTTGGCAACAATCGGATTGACTGCAATCATCGGCAACCCCAACGCTTCCACCACAGATTGGCACAACTCCATCGGGTCGGCCGTTTCCGATTGACTGAGCTCCAGAACGGTTTGATGAATCCTCTGAAGGTAACGAATACCCTCTTGGATGCGGCTCATGATGGCTTCGCGCCCCTCGATGGGCGCTTCCCACGACGAAAGGAGCACTTCGACATCCGAAACCTTTCGGAGGCGTTTCATCGATGCAACGCACGTGCGGATGTCGTCATAGATCGGCAGTTCACCGGGGAGGATCAGCGCGTCCCCTGAAAACAGGGCCTTCTCGCGCCCGAAGAAAAGGGAGATCGACCCCGCCGAATGCCCGGGGGTGTGAAGGACCTCGCAGGACACAGGGCCGCCCAGGTCGAGCGTCTGCCCATCCACGAGCAGCCTGTCCAGCGAAACAGGCCCTCCCACGAGTTTGTGATATCCCGGAACCGGTCGTTCTTTGAATTGGAGGTCGGTGTCCTCGATCCAGGCCTTTTCGGCCTTGTGCGCCAGAACGGTGCAGCCAGTCTCCGCCTTGATGGCCTTCGCCGAACCGATATGATCGGGGTGGGAATGGGACAGGACGAGCATCCCGATCTCGTCCGGGTGCCTTCCGTTCGCCCGGATGTAATCGAAGATCAAGTGCTCCGAACCCGAGACGCCGCTGTCGATCAGGGTTATCTGGTTGTCAAAGACCATGAAGGCATAGACGAATCGTTCGACCGACTTTTCAGGTGAGAACTCGAGGCGGAAGGGGATGCGAATTGCGTGAATATGATCGGTTATCTGCATGTTTTCATCCTCATGATGGAGTATTGCCGGATCCCGGCGCACCGAGAAATACAATACATGCGAAATCCCGTCAAGCCTTTCCCTGCATCGAACCGAACCTGCGGATGATCTTCCCCGCACGTGAGGCCCCGAGGGGCGGATCTTTCTGCGCAAGGTGCCGATCCACCATGACCTTCCCTGCACCCGAGGCCCATAGGCCGAGACGGGCAGATCTCCCCCACGGCGCGCTCATGCAGTTTCTTGCATCGCTCCCCCTGCGGCCGAGATCTTGTCCCTGGGAGAACCGTTTCGATCACATCGAGGTGTAACCTTTTCCCATCTCATGGATCTTTAGAGCAAAATCACACGGGGGATAAGAAACCATGGATCCGAAGATTTCACGCCGATCGTTTTTGAAGGGCACTCTGGCCGCAGCCGGCGTGGCCGGAATGAGCGCCCTGCCTCTTCCCAAAAGCGCCAGGGCGGCCGGCGGCCAGGAGTTGGCGACCCTGATCGACATCCGCAAGTGCATCGGCTGCGAGGCCTGCGTGGAAGCCTGCAAGGATGTCAATGCACCCAAATTTCCCGAACCCGAAAAGCCCTACCCCAAGATGTACCCGAGCCGGGTCAAGGTCGAGGACTGGTCCGATAAACGGTACACAAGCGATCGGCTGACCCCGTACAACTGGGTCTTCATTCAGAACGCAACGGTCAAAATGAAAGGTGAAGAGCGGACGCTTCACGTTCCGCGGCGATGCATGCACTGCCAGAACCCGCCCTGTGCGGACCTTTGCCCCTGGGGTGCAGCGTTCAAGCTGAAAAACGGCATCACCCGCATCAATTCGGATGTCTGCCTGGGCGGCTCCAAGTGCAAAGACGTCTGCCCGTGGCACATCCCGCAGCGGCAGACCGGGGTCGGCCTCTACCTGGATCTTCTGCCGGCCTTTGCAGGAAACGGCGTCATGTACAAGTGCGACCGGTGCTACAACCGGATCGAGGAAGGCGAACTGCCGGCCTGCATCGAGATCTGCCCCCAGAATGTGCAGCAGATCGGCCCTCGTGAGGAGATCCTCCAAAAGGCGCATCAAATCGCCAAAGAGATCAACGGCTATATCTACGGCGAGAAGGAGAACGGCGGCACGAACACGATCTACGTCTCGCCGGTGCCCTTTCAGGAGCTTAACCGCGCCATCGAAAAGGGGCCCGGAAAACCCCATCTGAAGCCGGTGGAAAACACTATGGAACACGCCGACAATCTCGCGAAGGCGATGGTCATCGCCCCTTTCGCAGGGATCGCGGCCGCTGTAGGCAAGATCTACAAGACCATCAAGGACACCGGCAACTCGGAGGCAGGCCATGATGAAAACCGCTGACACCCAAGTCATCGCTCAGCCCGGCCGGAAAATCATTTTCCGGCTCTACACGCTCACTTGGATCGTGCTGGCCTTTACGGGATTCGGCCAGATGCCGATCTTCAAACGCTATTACATCTCCGACATTCCCGGGATGGCCTGGTCGGCTGACTTTTTCGCAACGCACTACATCCACTACCTCGGGGCCGTTCTTCTCCTGGGGCTGATCGCATTCGCGGCAGTCGACTACCTCGTCCTCGACAGAAGACGATACCGCCTCAGCGGCGCCGGCTTGGTCAGGATCGCTCTGCTCGCCGGCATCGTCGTCACCGGGGTCTTCAGGGTGCTCAAGAACCTGCCCGACATCGTCTTCTCACCCGGAGCGACCATGTTCATCGACATCGCCCATCTAGGCTTCATGATGCTCTACCTCTTGGCCGTCCTTTGCTTCGCCTTTACCCGGTCCGGGTGGCTCGTGCCGAGGAGCGGCGGACTGTGACATCGCGCGTCGTGAAGCTTCAGTCTGCGGCGGGCAAGCGCTGCTGGGTGAAAAAAGACCCTCTAAAAAACCATTCGCCTCAAAAAACACTTGCAAACAGCAGTCCCAAAAGGTATAAGGCGGTTTCGTGTTTCGCCGATCGCTTATCGACAGGACCTCTTTCCCTTCGATTCGGCAGCGAAGCGAGCAAACAGCAGGAAATCGGACCCTCTCTGGGGTGAATACCCCGGCGATGATCATCTGCCTCGCTGCTTGACAGTTTCATCCCAGCAGCGTCCCCATCGTCTAGCCAGGTCCAGGACACCGGCCTTTCACGCCGGCAACACCGGTTCAAATCCGGTTGGGGACGCCACCAGTAAAAACAAGGGCTTGCGGTCAAAAACGCAAGCCCTTTTTTCGTGTCTTTTTTCTTTTCCCCAGCCATATACCCAACTTCCTTTTCGTACACCTCTAAATTCTGATGGACATTCCCTGGCCCGCGCTCTTTGAAAGCCCTGGGACCCATTCCTGCACCCACAGACGGGATACCGCCTTTCCCTGCCCTGTGGGGCAGACCCCTCAAATGGAACCAGGGATTGAGGTTCGATCCAGGGTCAAGAAAAGAGCATCCATGCGGAAGGGGCACAGATTCTCGACACAAAACAAAGTCAAGGCGTCACTGGAGAAAATCAGAGGAAAACGACGAATTCACGAAGAGCGAAAAAATTTTGACAGGGGCTCAGAACGAACTCCGCACAAAAAAGTCTTCTTTTCAGCAGGACCCCGTTTCGATCTTGGGAAATGCCTCCAAATCTACGCCAGCTTCGCGAAACCTGATCTCTCCTAGAAACATTCTGTAGATGATGAGGCTCAGATCCTCGGGGCTTGATTTGCCATAGGGATCAAACCAGCGGTAGGGCCAGGTGCACATTCCCAGCAAAGAATAGGTAATAAAGGTAACTGACTCGTATTTCTTCTCTTTTTCATCTAAAAGGTCTTCAACCAGAGATCTCAGTATTTTTACGAAACCGCGCTGTTTATTTTTGATAATACTCAAGTACCGTTCAGAAAGATGGACAACTTCATTGAGAGCCAGCGACGATTCAAGCCGGTATTCCCGATTTGTAAGGATCACAGCATGAATGTATTCGAATATCCTGTCGTGGGGCGAATTGCATGCATTCAGCCTTCTTGTCAATTCGCTCAGGGCATTGACTGTATAGCGGTGCAATATTAAAAAAAGTAATTCCTCTTTAGTTCCAAAATAGTGAAAAATGGCGCCCTTGGTAATCCCTATTTCATTGGCAACATCCGCGAGCGATGTCGATAAATATCCTTTTTCATAAAAAATTTTGGCAGCAGCACGACAAATCTCATCGATCTTTTTTTGGCCCTTTATTGTAAACTTCTCAAATTTTTCTAATTCCGGTTCCAAATTTTACACCTTATTCAATTCACATTATTGACCATTTTTTTATTTGATTTCAATTCACAAAACCATTTTCAACCTATTTACGCTAAATAATGAATTAAATAATATACTGAAAATACGGAAAGAGGCCTCTCCGAAGGTGCACTCTGACATTTAAAGAGAAGCGCTTCCCTGAACCGGGTAGACCGACGAGAGGCTTCCGTGGACCTCAATCTTTCTCTCTGATCGGATACACACGGTCTGATCCATCCAGTTATGGCTCTCCAAGAGTCGTGACGAAACATATTCCAAGTGCTGAAGACACGCATCTGGAACCACCAGCGCAAAAAACTTTGGACGTAATTGTCAAACAATATATCTTTTATCAGTCTCTTGGTCAACTGGCCCTCTACCGCTTCCGGTTTCTATGCCGACCCGGTCCAGGCAAAGAATCAAGATACGGGATTCCTGTCTTATCAGTTTTTATTCCGAAATCAGGATTCTAGCCGGAGGTCATCTGCAGATGGACGCTACCTATCAAAAAGGAAGGGGACGGATTTATTGAGCCCGCCCCCTCCTTATCCAGCGCTACGGTCCTTTTTGCCTCCGTCTAAAAAGCGGCTGTCTCCCTTTCCTTTAAGCAGATCGGCGCGGGTAGGTGCCAGCTACCTTGTGCCCGCAAACGACAGAGAGGCTGTCGTTGGAACCGTCGCATATAAGCGTCGTCCGCGCATCTCTGAATAGCTTCTCGACAATATATTCTTTTGAGATACCGTTTCCGCCTAGGATCTGAATGGCATCGCTGGTAACCTCCAGAGCGGTTTGGGTAGCAAAGGTTTTAGCGGCAATGGAATATTCAATCGCCCTTTTTTCAGGGTTGAGCGGGTGCGACCAATTATAAACAAAGGCGGCGCGGCAAAGCTGGCGGCTCGCCTCCACTTTGCGAAACATGTCCGTGATCTTCTGCTGAACATTGGAGTGGTCGATCAGAAGCTTCCCACCCTGCACGCGCTGCCTTGCATAGGCAAGGGCTTCGTCGAAACCCGCGCGCGCGAGTCCCGTTGCCCAGGTGCCTACCATGGGAAGAGTGATACAGAGATGAGCCTCGAGGAATTTTTCATAATGCTCCGGACCGACGATAAGGTACTTTTTCGGTACCCGCACGTTGTCGAAGTAGACCTCCCCTTGACAGAGATCTCGGGTTCCAAGTTTGTTCAAGGGCTTGCCCTTGGCGACTCCAGGACGATCCAGAGAGAAAACGAAGACGCCGCTGCCCGCATGACCTTTGGACGCCTCGATCTGGCACATGAGAAGGATGCGGTTGGCTAACGGTCCGGCGGAAACCCAGGCCGCCTTCTGGCCATTGATGACATAATCATCACCATCGAGGCGCGCGCGACACTGGGCTGGAATGTTCGGATCGCTGAAGCTCGGATAACCTGGCATCACCGTGTCGGACCCATGGTCAGGTTCGGTGATAGCCCAACAGCCGACATAGCTGGCATCGGTACACTGACAGTAAGGAATGGTGAACTCCTTGACGTGCTCTTCCGTCCCGGCCAAAGCGATGGCGGCGTCCAGACTCGTATTTAGGGAAAGGGTCAGACCAAAGCTCCCCCATGCGAGTTCCTCCATGATCAACTGAATCTGGAGAGGGTTCAGCCCGGGGCCACCGAGTTCCTCGGGAAATGGCAGCTTGTGGTAGCCTAGTTGATAAGCCTGCCGCATGTAATCCCAGTAAGGAGATTCTGGAGCGAATGCCTCCTCGGGTGTCATCTGATCAAGCTGTACTGAAACGGGGCGCATCACTTGTTTGGCAAATTTGCTGGCAGCCTCTCTCAAGGCGGTGTCTTCGGATGTCAAATTCATATTCAGATCAAAGTAGTCCATAAGTATGCTCCCTGAATTTTTAAGTTGAGGATTGGGAAAGGATCATTCCGACTGACAAATGTGTTATCACCCCCAGTCATTTTCTTGAAGCTGTAGTAAGATTCACATAAAATCAGCGCCTTTCGGAAACTGCAGCCTCATGGGCTATTTTTCGATCTGGGGTGCTTTGGATCCGGGCCCAAACCAAGTGACCGGTCTGTAATGGCGCGCGACTATTCCGGATTGTTTAAATTTCGGGTAACCCAGAACAAGGGCCGTCACGACTGTCCAATCTTCTCCAAACCCGAGTTTGGCTTTGAGCTCGGGCATCGCATTGATCGGTACAGCCCCGAAGTTGGTCCAGCAGACGCCCAATCCGAGTGAGTTGGCCACAATGTTCATATTCTGCCCGCAGATACCGATGGTGAGCGCAGGGTTGTTCAGCTTCGTGTGGGCACCCATGAAGATAATTACGGGTGCGCCCAGGTAAACCGGCAGTTCTTTAAGGGCGATGCAACGGATACCGTATTGAGTTCGAGGATCAAACACGCCGGTCTCGACAACGCCGACCATGTTCGTAACGGTTTCATCGTTGTTGAAAACCGGGTAAACACCCGACCAGAACCCATGAAGAGTTGCCTCGAGTTCATCGATGAGTTCCGGATCGGTGACGACGGTAAATTTCCAGGGCTGGTGGTTGCCGCCGCTCGGCGCGAAACGCCCACCCTCCAGCACACGTGTGATGAGGGTCTCTGGAACGGCCTTCTTTTTGTAGTGCCGTACGCTCCTCCGTTCTAGCACGACACGTTCGACGGCATTCCATTCGGTTGGATTCCCATCGGCATCCTTGGGGGGGAGAGGCATCTTGACCTCAGGGGTTTCCGTGTCGAAAAAACCACCCTTGACCGAATAGACCCTTTCGATCGACAGGGCGTCAACCGGGCACGCTACCATGCAGTTAGAGCATGAAATGCAAATGCATCCCTTTTTCATCTTTGGATGTTCGTCTTCATCCATTTCCAGGCACTTAAAGGGGCAGTTCTGAATGCAAAGACCGCAACTGGTGCATTTCTCCGGGTCGACCTTCATAATCCCCGGCTCGACACCGGTGGGTCGAAGCATCGGCTTCAGTTCCTCAAAACTCTTGGCTTTCTCTTCCATCGTCAACACCCTTTCTTTATCGGTTTTTTTCTTCAAAAGAGCCTTAAACAGGCCAGCCCGGTTTAGGTTCAATGATCTCGGTCAGGATCCCGTGGTTTCCTCTTGGATGGACGAAGCAGGCCTTGAAATTCTCGTTTTCGGTCTCACCCAGGATCGTCAACCTTTTAAACTTCAAGCCCTGAACGACCGCTTCGAATTGCTCAACCTCCAGAGACATATGATGAATGCCCTCTCCACGCTCCTTTACGAACTGGGAGATGAAACTCTCCGGGGCTAAACCCGCGAGCAGTTCAATGCGCATACCCGCTGTCTCTACAATGGCCGACTCGAAAAGCTCGTCTTCATAGCGGTCCTTTCGAAGGAGCCGGGTTCCGTACACGTCGCCGAAAAAGGCTACGGCGTTCTCCAGATCTCTGACGGCAATGCCCACATGGTTGAATTTTCGGATCATCGACAGTACCTCATCGCCCCAGGATATGGATGCCCGCAACGGCGCCATGTTCAAGGTTGGTCACAAGTCCTCCGAGCATCTGCGCCAGACCGACCTTGGCATTCGGCGTCTGGCGCGCCCCCGCCTGCCCGCGCAGGTGAAGGACAACTTCACATACCGTGCGGACCCCGGAAGCGCTCAAGGGGTGGCCGAGCGACAAAAGCCCGCCGCTCGGGTTGACCGGGATACGCCCGCCTATGGCGGTAGCGCCGGAGCGCAGGAGTTCAACGCCCTCCCCAGGCGCGCAGAGCATCAGGTCTTCATAGCGTAGGATTTCTTCATTGGCGAAGGCATCGTGCATTTCGACAAGGTCGATGTCCTTCGGATCCACCCCGGCCATCTCATAAGCGGCCTTGGCCACTTTGATGCCCACCGGAGAGGCGCAGATGTCTTCCTGCATGTACTTGTATTCCGCGGAGCACAGAGCCGAGGCCATGACGCGGATCGGATGGGTGGTATAGCGCCGGGCCACCTCCATGGAGCACAGAATGGCAGCGGCGGCACCGTCCGTGTTCGGGCAGCACATCAGAAGGGTGACCGGGTCGCAGATCATGCGGGAGTTGAGAACATCCTCAATTGAAAACTCTTTCTTGTACTGCGCCTGGGGATTGAGGCAGCCATTATGATGGTTCTTGACCGAGACCTGTGCGAAATCCTGCACGGTAGCCCCTTGCTCCATCTGTCTGCGGGCAACCATGGCAAACATGGCCGGCATCGTCAGGCCAAGGTGCCCCTCCAGGTCCGATTTCTCAGGGGGGATCAACTTGCCTGCAATCGGGCTGGTCGTCATACACTCGACACCGATGGCGATTCCCACGTCATAGCGGCCGTCGGCGATCTCTTTCCAAACCCCGCGAAAAGAGGTGGCTCCGCCGGCGCAGGCGTTTTCCACATTGATCATCTCGACACCCCGGACACCCACCTCCTTCAATACGCCCTGGGCTGTGCAATTGGCATCATAAGCCCTTGCGCAATAGGCGACTTCGATAGCCCTGGGAGAAATCCCGCAATCATCGAGGGCGGCCCTCACAGCCTCCGCCCCGAGATCGGCCGCTGTTCTCAAGGGGAATTTCCCAAAGGCACTTTGCCCGATTCCAATGACAGCAACTTCCCTCATCGATAACTCCTTTGCATTTATTCGGCCAAGGGTTTGAATTTGTAGCCGATAACGTGTTGGTCTTCTTCCTGCCAAAGTTCTTCTATGCTCAGTTCCATTTGCATGCCTATGCGATAAGGCTCGTCCTTGGTCATGACGAGCGGTGCAAACACCCTGACGCCTTCAGGAAGATCGATAAGGCCTACGGCATAGGGGGGCGGAAAATGGGTAGAGGCCATTCGGCCTATGGTGTAACTGTATAGCTTTCCCTTCCGGCTCAGGATCACAGGCTCCATGGTTTTTTCCAGACAATCGAAACAGAATGGGGCCTGCGGGAAATAAATCTTTCCACACGCTTTACACCGATTGGCGTGAAGCCTTCCTCCGTCGAGTTCATCAAACAGGTTTTCTCTTACGGGCACACGGTTGTTCATTCAGTCCTCCAATTCATCTTTCCACTTTGATACCAGCCTTCTCCCGGTCCCAGGTTCCGGTCGTCAGTCCAAATTCGCGCAGCTTGTTTTTTTGAATCTTTTCATTCGGGGTCTTGGGGAGATCCTCAACAAACTCTATGTAGCGGGGGACTGCAAAGTAAGGCATGCGATCCTTGCAATACGCCAGCATATCCTCAGGTGACAGGGTTTCACTCTCCTTAAGGACAACGACGATTTTGACCTCATCTTCGGACAGTTCGGATTTGACCGATATGGCGGCGGATTCGTAGACCTTCGGATGGGCATTGACCACCTTTTCGATCTCGAAGGAAGAGATGTTCTCCCCCCGCCTCCGGATGTAATCCTTCATACGGTCCTTGAAGAAAAGGTAGCCGTCCTCGTCCAGATAGCCCCCGTCTCCGGTGTGGTAAAAGTGGTTCCTCATGAGATCGACCGTCTTTTCCGGATTGTTCCAGTATCCTTTCGAGGTGACCCAAGGAACCCTTCCGCGTGCGACGATTTCCCCCATCGTGCCTGCGGGTACGGGAAAATCGTTTTCGTCTACGATTTGAACCTCGAAGCTCGATGTTTCTTTTCCACAAGACCCCTTCTTGGGTTTGTCAAACGGGTTGTAGGTGATAATTGCGACTTCCGTCAGTCCATAGCCCTCGGTCACCTTGAGGTTATATCGCTTTTGGAAATCGTCATAGATGGCAGGCGGCATCGGAAACGCCGCACAGACCCGCACAGGATTGTCCGCATCGTCCGCTTTTCGGGGCTGGTTGTAGATAAAATGCGCCATCGCCCCTAGAGAGTTGAAAACAGTCGCCCCGGCCTTCCTGATCCGCTCCCAGAATTGACTGGCGCTGAACTTTTCATAGATGACCACTTTGGTGCCCAGCAACATGGCTGGGTAAATGCAAAGGATGCGTGCGTTCGCGTGGAAGAGGGGCAAACAGGTAAAGAAGACATCGGCAGATGTGGCTTTGACCGCTTCGATATACTCATAGGCCGAGTGAGCGATCTTGGTGTGGGGATCCATAACCCCCTTGGCTGGCCCGGTGGTTCCAGAAGTGTAGAGAATGGTCTGCGTATCGATCGGCTTGATGTCGATATGCGGGTATTCGGGTGATGCACCGAGGAGGACCTGGTAATCCACGCATTCGAACCTGAGTCGCGGTAGACTTTCGATGGGTGCCGTTTTCGACCACAAAACGACCTTTTCGAGTTTGGGCAGGTCGTTTTGGATCAACTCGAGCCGATCGACCAACGTCTGGTCGATGATGAGCACTTTGGCCTCCGAATCGTTGATCTGGTGGGACAAAAAATAGCCTTTGTTGGCTAGGTTGATCGGCACATCGATCGCCCCGGACTTGGAGATACCAAACCACAGAAACAGGCATTCCAAACAGTCATGACCTCCGGCAAAGCCGGAGGCTTGAATTTGTGAACCGCTCAAAGCGGTAAATAAAATCGGGGGCCACCTGAAGGTGGCTACTATTTGAACAAACCTAGCTGGTCGATTTTTTTGTCGATTTCTTCGTGTCTTTTGATGTATTGCCGGATCACCTCTTCATCGTGACCGGCTGTAGAGACGTAGTAGCCTCTTGCCCAAAAGTGAAGACCGGTAAAATTCTTCTGCTTTCCCATATATTGGCGAGCAACATGAATTGCGCTTTTCCCCTTTAGATAACCGACAATTTGGGAGACAGCATATTTTGGCGGAATTGATAT
>NZ_AULM01000034.1 GCF_000422285.1 Desulfatiglans anilini DSM 4660 | reverse complement strand
AGGTGGAAAACATGGACATCCAATACGCCCAGACCGCCATCTTCACGCCGTCGGATTTCGCCTTCCCCCACGACGCCATCGCCGCCGAGGCGACGCCCAATACGGAGATGACCCTTCTGGCCGACCTGGACCTCGATCTCCTCAAAGAGGTGCGCTACCAGGGCAGCGTCCGCAACCTTCAGACCCGCCGCCTGGACCTGTACCGGATCACCGAACTCAAGTAGTTTCCAATCCGGAAATGGTCTTTTTGGCCAATCTCGGCGTCAATCTGCACGTTTGCTTGTGCGGCGACCTGCAGGTCGCCTCCGCGCAAACGCTTGATTTCCTTGATATTGACCAAACCGGGACCCGCCGCGAAGCGGTGGGACTGAGCACCCGAAGGGTGTGAAGAAAAATTCTCATTTCCGGATTGGAAACTGGGTTCTACCGGGAAATCATTTCCGGATGGAAACCAAGTAGACTCCCCCGTGGAAATGCCCTCGCCAAATCCGTGAGCGATTTCCGCGCCTGCAAGAAGACCCCGGAATCCCCGGGCGTATCATGAGGGTCCCTGCGCCGCTTCTCTGCTACTGGATGGGGTACGGAGAACGGCAGGCGCCTTCCTTTGAATGAGGCTGTGCCCTCCGACCCTTGTTCTGCACGCTATCTTCGATGCGGAAGCGGGCTGCGCCGAAGGTCCGCAGTCAGTTCGTGCCGCCCGTGACGGTGGTTTTTTGAAGCACCTTCCCCCGCACGCTTCTTTCGACAAAGAGCTCTTCCCCTGAAAAGGGATCCGTGCCGGTGTGGTACATGAGGGTCGAAAAGGTCGATGGGGTGGGTGTGAAAATTTGGACCTGCTCGGGCAAAACCTTCATCCTGGTGCCGGCGAAATCGCTCAACCGCCGCATGTCATCGAGCGAAGAGCCCGGATGCGCGGCCATAAGGTAATAGGTCAGAAAGGCCTTCTGCGGGTTGGTCCGATTCAGCTCGTCAAACAGTCGGAGAAAGGCCTCCAAACGCTCCACTCCCGGTTTCCCCATCAGTGCAAGCACGTGCTCCGCCACATGCTCGGGGGCAATCTTCAGCTGGCCGGACGTGTGGAAGCGGAGGACTTCCTCCAAATACTCCCGCCCGTGCTTCCGGTCGTGAAGGATCAGGTCGTAGCGGAGGCCTGAGCCGATAAAGACCTTGCGGACGTGGGGGAGCGCCCGCAGCGCCCGCAGCAGGCGGATCTGGGGGCCGTGGTCGACCTCGAGATGTTTGCAGACCCGCGGAAAGAGACAGGCCTTGTCGGCGCACGCGCCGCGCACCGCCTTGAGGCCGCATTCGAATCCGTACATATTGGCCGTGGGGCCGCCGACATCGGGGATGATACCCTTGAAATCCGGATGGCGCTCGAAGGAGCACGCCTCGCGCAGGATCGAATCCGGGCTGCGCGAGACCACATGCCTCCCCTGATGGACCGTGATGGCGCAAAAACGGCACTCCCCGTAGCAGCCCCGGTGGGTCCCGATCGAAAACCGGATGGTGTCGAGCGCCGCAACCCGGCCCGCCTTCCGGCAAGACGGATGGCAGGACCGGGTGTAGGGCAGTTCACAGATGCGATCGAGTTCCTCCGGCGACAAGGGCGGCTGAGGCGGATTCTGAATGAGGAACCGCGTATCCTGCCTCTGGCACAGCCGCCTGGCCGTGAACGGGTCCGAATGCTCATAGAAGGTCGTGAACATCCGCGCAAAGGCGTCCCTGTCCCGGCTGACCTCTTCGTGCGAGGGCAGCTCGATGCAGGGACCCATCGGGTCCTGGTCCCCGGACGGAACCTCGCGGCCGATGGTGCAGATGCCGCGGACATTGGTCACGGGCCGCCCCTCGGCGAGGCATGCGGCGATCTCCAGAACGCTCTTTTCCCCCATGCCGTAAACGAGCAGGTCCGCTTTGGCGTCGAAGAGGATCGACCGCCGCACCCTCCCGGTCCAAGCATCGTAGTGGGAGACCCGTCTGAGGCTCGCTTCTATCCCGCCGAGCACGATGGGCCTGGTCCCCTTGAAATGGCGCCGGATCAGATTGGTGTAAACGATCGCGGCCCGGTCCGGGCGGCGGTCGTTCACCCCGCCGTGCGTCATATCGTCCCTCCGCCGGCGCTTCCCCGAGGCCGTATAGTTCGCCACCATCGAATCCACGCATCCGCCGGTGACCCCCCAGAAGAGCGCCGGCTCTCCGAGCCTGCAGATGTCCCCTGCGCTCTCCGGGTCGGGCTGCGCGATGATTCCGACCCTGTAACCGGCCGCGAGAAGCACCCTGCCGATCACGGCGACCCCGATGTGCGGTGAATCGACATAGGCATCTCCGCTGACCAGGATGACATCGAGCGCCTCCCAGCCCAACCGGTCCATCTCCTCGGCCGTCATCGGCAAAACGGGCGTATCTCTAAGCTCGTTCTTCATCCTTTCGACCTGTCCCCCGCTGTCAGTCCTCGATCAACCTGTCAGGAATTTTTACACCGTCCATCGCCCCCACACCGCAGGCATCCTTGATCGAACGGCGAATTAACTATTGCTTTCAAAAGGTTAAAGCCTAAATCCTTTCGTTCCATCGTTTGGCCCGCTGTTTGCTTTGCATGGATGACGCTCGGACCGTTTGCCGGCCACAGGTCTGCGCCACCCCGTTCAGCGCCCGCCGCGAAACCACCGAGGGCGCGCCCGGCGGTTCGAGGCCGTGAGAAAGGCTTTCGGTTCGCGACCTTCAGAGCGGACCCCGTTCCACCCGCGGGATCGAGGGTCCCTCGCGTTTGCAGCAGGGGTCGATCCGAAGGCCACCCCACGGGCTGCTCTGGACATGCTGGACAGATCGATCCGCCAAATGCCCTGGAAACCTATCGAGGCGGAGCGATTCCATCAACCCACTGGAGGCAGGAGGCCCCTGATGCGAAACATACAGATCAAAGACCTCATGGTGCCGCTCACTGAGTATGCGGTGGTCAAAGACGATGCAACCCTCTATGACGTCGTGCTCGCCCTGGAAGAGGCCCAACGGAGGTTCGACCAGAACCGGTACACCCATCGGGCCGTACTGGTGGAAGACAAGACGGGTCGGGTGATTGGAAAGGTGAGCCAGTTGGATCTCTTGAAGGGGCTCGAAACCGGCTACTCCAGGATCGGCGACCTGAGCGGGGTCACCCGGAGTGGCCTCAACCCCGATTTCATCCGCTCCCTCATCAAACAGTACAGCCTCTGGCAGGACCCCCTCGACCAGATCTGCGGGAAGGCCGTCCACATCAAGGTCCGCGACATCATGCACACCCCGGAGGAAGGGGAATACGTCGATCAGGAGGACACCCTCGACAAGGGGATCCATCAGTTGGTGATGGGGCGCAAACAGTCGCTGCTGGTGACGAAGGACGGCCGGATCGTCGGTGTCCTGAGGCTGGTGGACGTCTTCTCGGAGGTCTGCAAGGTCATCAAGGTCTGCAGGATCTAGAAGGAAAGCAACGCGTTGCACGAAGATACCTGCATGACGAGACGCCCGCAGAAGGACGCCATCGGATCCAAATCTGCAGTCAGGTCTTCCGGACGACGGCTGCACAGCATCACCCCATAGCGTGCCGGGCTTCAGGAGGGAAATACCCCCCGTGTCCACACGCCGCCCGCTGGATTTGGGACGGCTCACCAGGTCTCTGCCGCACCGGGCCGCAGATGAACGGATCATTTCCTTACAAGCGAATACACGTGGACCGGGTGATCGATCCCTTTGAGGTTGACCACACCCCGATCGTAAACGGGCCACAGGCCGTCGATCATTTTCCGGGTTTCTTCGCCGATCAGGATATCGCCCCCTGATGCCTGCCCGGCCAGGCGCGCGGCGAGGTTCGTGACCGGTCCGCTCGCGGTGTAGGTCATGCGGGTCTCCAAGGAGCCCGTGAACCGGGTCATGCCGACGAGCGCCGTCCCCGTGTTGATCCCCATGTTCACATGGATGGGCGCAAGGTCGAACCCCAGTTCCGCATTGATCACCCGGTTCCGCTCCTGGATGTCGAAGGCCGCCTTCACCGCGTGCACCGCGTTGGTCTGCGCATCGTCGTCCTTGAAGATGATCATCAGACCGTCCCCGGCGGTCTCGTTAATATCGCCGCTTGACCGGTGGATCGGATCGACGAAGCTCGAGAACATCTTCTCGACGATCTCGTTCACCTCCGCCTCCGGTCGCGAGGAACTCAGGCGGGTGTAGTCCTCGAGGTCCAGGAAGAGGACGCTGACATTGCGCGACTGCTTCTCCCGGCTGAGCATCTCCGGGTTCTGCTCGACCAGGCGCCGGACCGAGTGCGGAACGAAGGGGGACAGATGGGCTAGCATCTGGCTGATGTGGATCTTTTCCTGCGTAATCTCCCAATGCCGCTTTGCACTGAGAAGGGCATTCCCGACGAACTCGGAAAAATCCTTGAGAAAGTAGAAATCCTTGCGGCCGAAGTGGACGCCCGGCAGGGCCACGGCGCTCAGGACGGCTAGGATCCGGTCCCCCACGAAGGCCGGGATGGCCGCTTCGGGCCCGACCGCGACCTTTGACCCGTCATGCCGCACCACGGGCTCGCTTTCGGACACGAGGACCCCCTTTCCCTCGCGGATCGCCTTTTCGATGGCGGGCCGATGCCGTTTACATTGGAGGCAGTTGACCGGCCGGTCGTACAGGGCGCATTGCAGAGGCCGCGTGTACTTGGGTGCATCGGCATCGAGCAGCAGGATGCAGACCTCCATGGCGCTCGGGATCACGTGCCGGATCTCGGTCCGCAATTTTTCGAGCACCTGGTTCACTTCCATCATCCCTGCGATGGTCCGGGCGACCCTGCGCTGCGCCTCGAAACGTTCTCGGTAATATTTTTCCATAACCACCCCACAACCCTTCGGGCGCCCGCCAGACGTCTAAACGATTCAGACGATCGGCTTCACCCGCCAAGGGATCCCTTTCATGCCGGGCGTCCCGAATCAACGTCCGACCCTCGCCGTCGACGTCCGCTGTTGAGTTGAGCCTCTGCCGTGCGGAGGGATGCCGCGCCCCCTTCATCGGCTTTCGAGGCGGATGATCCGGCCGCGGATCCCGTCCCCGGCCTCCAGGATCCCCAGGCTGCGCACACCCCCGGCGATCCATCCGCCCTTGAAACTCCCCGGGTTGAAGTAGAGCACCCCATTCTCCATCTCGTTGAGGACCCGGTGGGTGTGCCCGAAGACCACGGCATCCGCCCCCTCGAAGGCGCCTTGAAGGCGCCCCACGATCCCCCAGGGCGCGCCCCACCCATGGATGAGGCCGATCCGCAGCCCCTCGGCCTCGATTAGCAGCCTTTGGGGCAGCCGCGCCTTGACCGTGCGGTCGTCGCGATTCCCCGCGACCGCCTTGAAGGGCCTCCGCCCGAAGGCCTCCAGGACCTCCAGGGTGCAGATGTCTCCAGCGTGCAGGATCAGGTCGGCCCCGTCGAAATGCTCTTCGACCGCGCGCCGCAGGAAGGCGTCGGGCCGCTTCAGGTGAGTGTCGGCAATAACCCCGATCTTCACGGTTCCTCTCGCAACCAGAAGCCTCTGCGCCGCGCTACAGTTTCAATCCGGTCCGGAACCCCTCGCGGATCGCATCGAGGGCCTTCCGCGGTTCGGAGGCGTCTCCGATCACATAGATCTCCGGCACGAGGCCCTCCAGGGCCGCCGCAAGCCCGCGCTCCGCTCTGGAACCCGCCGCGAGAACGACCGAATCGGCCTTCAGCCGCTCGGCTTCCCCGTCCTTTTCGATCTCCACGAACCCGTCGCCGATCGCCACCGCCTTCGCTCCGGTCAGGACCGTGACCCCGAGGCGCTTCAACTCCGCCATCACGGTCCAGCGGGTGGACTGGCCGATGTCCTTGCCGGCCTTTTTGAGCATCTCCACCACTACGACTTCCTTGATCCCCCGGTCGATGCCGTTCAGGAGCGTTTCGACGCTCTCGGCCCGGTTCGCCATCAGGAAGTGGAGCACCTCGGGCGGCAGGGTCCCTATGCTCGCGAGGTACAGGGCGGTCTCGAGGCCGACAGCGTTGCCTCCGATGACCACCACCCGGCGGCCGACGCCCGCCCTGCCGTCCAGCAGATCCCAGGACTGCACCACATCGGGCCGCTCGATGCCGGGGATCGGCGGCTTCATGGGCCTGGCGCCCGTGGCGATGACGACCGCATCCGGGCGGATCTCCTTGACCGCCGCGACATCGGCGGCCTGCCCCAACCGGACGTCGACCGGCAGCTCGGCCAGATGCGCCGCCAGGTCCCTGGCCGCGGTCACCATCTCGCCCCGCCCCGGGATGAATCGGTTCAACAGAAGCTGACCGCCCAGCCGGTCGGCCTTTTCGAAGAGGATGACCTCGTGCCCGCGCTCGGCCGCTGTGCGGGCGCACTTCATGCCGGCGGGGCCGCCGCCGATCACCACCACCCGCTTCGGCTGCGCGGCGGGCTCGACGCGCCATTGCCCCTCCATCCCGGCCTGCGGGTTCACCAGGCACGTCGCCGGGCGGAAGCTGAAGATGCTGTCGAAGCATCCCTGGTTGCAGCCGATGCAGTGATCGATCAGATGGGCCTTTCCTTCGCGCGCCTTCCGCGGCAGTTCGGGATCGGCCAGCAGGCCCCGCGCCATGGTGACGAGATCGACCCCGCCGCTGCGCAGGATCTCTTCGGCCGTCTCCGGGTCGTTGATGCGGTTGCTCGCCAGGACCGGCACGCCGACCGCCGATTTCACGCCCTGGGCGAGATACACGTAGCCCGCCCGCGGGACGTGCATGGTGAGCTGGGGGATGCGCGTCTCGTGCCATCCGCCCGTCACATTGAAAAGGTCCACGCCCGCCTTCTCCAAAGCCGCCGCAAAAGCGCGCGCCTCTGCGTTCCCGTTCCCGCCCTCCATGAAATCATTCCCCGCCAGCCGCATGATGATCGGGTAGTCCGGACCCACCGCGCGCCGCACCTTCTCGACCACCTCCACCCCGAAGCGCATCCGGTTTTCGAGCGACCCCCCGTAGCGGTCTTCGCGCAGGTTGGTGAGCGGGGAAAAGAACTGGCTGATCAGATAACCGGCGCTCCCGAGGATCTCCACGGCGTCGAACCCCGCCTTCCGCGCCCGGACCGCCGCTTCGGCGAAATGCTCCTGCACCTCCGGGATCTCCGCCAGATCGAGCGCGCGAGGGGTCTCTCCGGTCAGCCGGGAGCGCACGGCCGAGGCGGAAAACGGCTGTCTCCCGCCGATCATAGCCGAATGGGTGTACCGCCCCGCCTGGTAGAGCTGAGCCGCAATCCTGCCGCCCGCATCGTGCACCGCCGACGTTAGCCGCTCGAGCCCAGGCAGAAAGCGGTCTTCGTGAAGGCAGATCATGTTCGCCATGCCGGCGTTTTCGTCGATCGGGCACCCTCCTACGATGATCAGGCCCACACCGCTCCGGGCCCTCGGGACATAGAAATCGATCAGGCGGTCCGTCACGGTGCCCTCGGGGGTGTATCCGAGGTGCATGGCCGTCATGACGATCCGGTTCTGAAGATTCAAGCCGTTGATGCTTACAGGGGAAAAAAGATGGGGGAATTGCATGCGTTCTCCTCCTCGATGGTCTGGCGGCATTCAAAAACGGGGGTTATAAACAGGGACGCGGATGGCCTTGGAGGCGATCCGGCAGCCCAAAAGCGCCATTCGGGCCGAAGCGCCCGAATCCGGGTGGTCGAGCGGCCTGCATCCACCCCTCGATGAACGGCTCGAGCCGCCTTCCAAGGGCGGCCGAATGTGCCCTCACGCCCGACGGCCGTTCCCGGCGGAGGCCGCCTCAGGGCATGGCGATGGAAATGCGGGTGGCGAGGCCTGCCCGAGAGCATCCGATTGGGAGGGCCCGTTCACCCCGGATCACCCGTCGACGGCTGATATCGGATTATAGGCGCAAGAGCCGGCATCGGCAAGGGATTTGCTTCCACTCGGACTGTGCCGCGGCCGCTTCCAGGCGGTGACCTAGTGAAGCGTGAGGTCGTCGGGATCATCCGGCATTTCGCGGAGATAACGTCTTTTCCTTATCCATGCCCTCACAAACGCATAGACAGAGGCGAGGGCAGCCAGGAGGAAGAGGATCTCGTAGAGGTGGCCGCTCAGGTAGCTCAGCCACGACACGCCGGCCCGCAGGTCATCCCGCCACTCCTTCTCGAACCTCCCCGGGGTCAGGAGAAAATCCCGTTCGATCACCTCCTCGAGCTCCGCTCCGGAGGCCATCGAGGCGAGGATCCCCATCAGGGCCTCCCGCCCGTAGCGCTCCACGATATAGAGAACAACCGATTTGCTCTGCTCATAAGCCAAACGGAGCGGATATTCCTCCAGCGGGAATCCGCCTTCGAGATGGCGCAGCGGGATGAGGCGCCCGGAGAGCACGGCCTGATCCAGCAGACCCGCTCTTTGATCCATCACAATCTCGCTGACGCCGTCGGTCGCCCACTGGCAGACACCCTCGTCGAACCACCTCGGCAGCGGGACCTCCGTGATCCGGCTGTGCAGCAGCAGATGACACATCTCGTGCTTGAGGATGGTCTCGAGGCTGAAGGGCTTCTCGAAGCCACGGGAGCACTCCATCACGATCAGGTTCCTCGCCGGGACCGCGAAGGCCACGATCACCCGGCTCTGCGTCGAGCGCTCGAAGGCCGCCCTGTCGGCCGTCAACAAGACGTCGGGAGGAGTCGTCACCCTCCAGCCGAACACCGCCTCCAATTCCGCGTTCGCCGCCGGGTATGCCGAAAGGACCTCCCTGGCGCGTTCTTCGAGGCCCGGTTCGTAGTGGACCCGCAAGAAAGGGGATTCGATGGCCTCGAGCGGACCGCTTCGCCCCCACGCACTCCCCATCATGCAGAGGCTGATGAGCATACAGAGAATCAGGTAGATAGAATTCGAGGGGCGCGCCATGCCGCCTTCCGCCTTTCTTCCGCGTTGACCATCGTCCGCCGCTTCTCCGGCTGCCCATGCAAGACCCCGGTCGCCTTCGCCGCTTATCAGGCGGCCGATGCGAGACCCCGGTCGCCCTCTCGTCGGCATCCGGCATCACGCACCGGCTCGGGGTCTGGAGCCTTTTCGGCGGGCGACCAGGAAATGGGCTTGAAAAGCCCCGGACCATTCCGTAGGATGCCTTGGGCCGTCGAGGAGCCGTTCTTCGCCGTCCCGAACGGCCTCAACCTCCCATGAACCGGGTAAAACTCATGCCAGCGACCGCTATGGGTATCGATCGCCTCCGCGAAGGCGAATGGAAGAAGTTCAAGAGCCGGAACCTGCTTCTACTGGCCAACCAGGCCTCTGTGGATCGCCGCCTCGAACCGTCCTGGAGCGTCATCGCACAGACGCTCCCGGGGCGCCTCAAGGGACTCCTTGGACCGCAGCATGGCTTCGGAGGAGAAGATCAGGACAACATGGTCGAAACCCCCCATGCCCGGGACGAGGAGACCGGCCTCCCGGTCTACAGCCTTTACGCCGAGACCCGGGCCCCGCTTCCCTTTATGCTCGAGGGGGTCGACTGCCTGATGGTCGATTTGCAGGACGCCGGGACAAGGGTCTACACCTTCGCCTCTACCCTGCTCAACTGCATGCGGGCGGCCGCCGACGCCGGCGTCGGCCTGGCCGTCCTCGACCGGCCGAACCCCCTCGGAGGGCGGGTGATCGAAGGCAATCTCCTGCAGGAGGCCTTCTTCTCGTTTGTCGGCCCGGCCCGACTTCCCATGCGCCACGGCTTGACCATGGGCGAGATGGCCCTTCTCTTCAAAGAGGCCTTCTCCATCGATTGTGACCTCGAGATCATCCCCATGGGGGGCTGGGAGCGGCGAATGCTGTGGCCCGACACGGGTCTTCGCTGGCTCATGCCTTCACCCAACATGCCGCTCTTCGAAACGGCGCTTGTCTACCCCGGGCAGGTCGTCCTCGAGGGAACCAACCTGTCCGAAGGACGCGGAACGTGCCGCCCGTTCGAGATCTTCGGCGCCCCTTACATCGACCGGAAGGCGGTCCTGGAGGCCCTCAGCCCGGCATGCCGCCAGGGCATCCGCCTTCAGCCCTTCACCTTCCGCCCCACCTTCAACAAATGGCACCATCGACTGTGCAAAGGGTTCATGATCCACGTACTCGACCCCGGCCTCTACGAACCCTACCTCACCTCCCTCGCCCTCATCCAGTGCATTGCGAAGATTCACCCCGGCGATTTTGCCTGGAAAGAGCCTCCCTATGAATACGAGTACAAAAAAAAGCCCATTGATTTGATCATGGGCGATGATGAATTCCGAAAAGACCTGGAGAATGGCATCCCCGTCAACCGGTTGAAGGAGCGCTGGCATCCGGATCTCTCCGATTACGGGGAATGGCGCCGGCCTTTTCTGCTCTATGCCTGAAGGCCCGGGCCGCCGGCCCGGGCCCTCCCCTGCCGCTCCTGCCGTCCTCCCCATCGATCAGGGGGATGCCTTTCCCCGACGTCACTTCGATTGCTGCCCGCCGCTGATCCAGCGGTCTATGGCCTCTTTGTCGAACCGCCACACCCGGCCGATGCGAATGGCAGGAATCTTGCCTTCGGCGGCGTATTTGCAGATGGTAATTTCGTGAAGCTTGAGATATTTTGCCAGTTCCTTTGTTGTCATAATCTGAGGCATGATGGTCTCCTGAATATTGCTGGATTTACGGCTGCAATTCATAGTCATTGTATTAAATATCTGGAAGTTCTACCTTTTTAATATTAGCCCGTATAAACATCAAAGTCAATAGAAAATCCTGCATCCGCAAAGAGAGAGACCCTAAAATCGAATTTCTAATCTATAATGTATTTTATAATGCTATAATTCACAATATTCGAAAGAATCCCCCGTCGCTTCACAAAACAGGCCGTCCTACGGCGCCGGGATTTATGCTTGACGCATGGCCACCCGCCTTTTATAAGGGGAGCGGGAAACATTCGGCCTGGTTATTTTGTTTCCATCCGGAAATGGTCTTTTTGGCCAATCTCGGCGTCGATCTGCACGTTTGCTTGTGCGGCGACCTGCAGGTCGCCTCCGCGCAAACGCTTGATTTCCCTGATATTGGCTAAACCGGGACCCGCCGCGAAGCGGTGGGACTGAGCACGCGCAGCGTGTAAAGAAAAATCCTCATTTCCGGATTGGAAACCGGGCTCTACCGGAAAATCATTCCCGGATGGGATCTATTTTTTCAAATCCACAACGAAAGGCCGTGGCGCAGCCGCAGGCCGCCTGCGGAGATGGTTCCGATTCAGATTCCAAAACCGGCATTGCCTTCATCGCCCGCCGGCCGCACCTGCCGAACGGGGCCTCACCCTCTCCGGGAGCTTGAATGACCCGTTCCGACGAGCGCAAGATGACGACAACAGCCCATCGGCCCGGCCGGTTTCTTCTTTGGCGGACGAATGGCTTGACGCACGCCGGCAAGTGGATCTTCACCTATGTGTTGATCGGCCTGATCGCGGGGTTCGGATCCATTGCGTTCCAGTATCTCTGCCAGGTCGGTTCCTATTTTTTCCTCGACATGCTGGCTGGTTATCGCCCGCCCGCCCCCGTTGGAGAATCCCATCTTTTCCCGCCTTCAGGGACGCCCTTCACCCGCTGGATGCTCCTGGTCGTGCCGGTCATCGGCGGTCTGATCAGCGGATGGCTGGTATATACCTTCGCACCCGAAGCGGAAGGCCACGGCACGGATGCCGCCATCGATGCCTACCACAACAAGGGCGGATTCATCCGCGGACGCATCCCCATCATCAAGACCCTCGCCTCGGCGGTCACCATCACCTCCGGCGGTTCGGGGGGCCGTGAGGGCCCTATCGCCCAGATCGGCGCCGGCTTCGGCTCCTTCCTGGCCACCAGGCTGAAACTCTCGGATCGGGAACGCCGCATCATGCTCGCAGCCGGCATCGGCGCCGGCGTGGGCAGCATCTTCCGTGCGCCTATGGCCGGAGCGCTCTTCGCCGCAGAAGTGCTCTACCGCGAACCGGAGTTCGAATCGGAGGTCATCATACCGGCCGGCATTTCATCCGTCGTCGCTTACTGCGTCTTCTGCCTCTTTTTCGGCTGGGGCTCCCTCTTCCACTCCGATGACTTCGTCTTCCGCAACCCGCTAGAACTCGGTCCTTACATCGTTCTGGCCTTCGTCCTCGTGGCCGGCGGCGTCCTCTACATCAAGTCCTTTTATGGCGTCCAGAAGGTTTTTAAACGCCTCGAGATACCCAATCACTTCAAGCCCGCCCTTGGGGGGCTGTGCACCGGCATCATAGGCTTCTTCCTGCCGGCGACCCTCTCTTTCGGATACGGCTATGCGCAGATGGCGCTGGAAAACGAGCTTTCCATTCTCTTCCTTCTCGGCCTGGCCTTCGGAAAAATCCTGACCACCTCCTTTTCCATCGGCTCGGGGGGCAGCGGCGGGGTCTTCGGCCCGTCGGTCGTGATCGGCGGCGCCCTGGGGGGCGCGGTCGGAAAAGCCTTTCACGCGCTGCTGCCCGGCATCGTCACCGCGCCGGGGGCCTTCGTCATCGTCGGCATGGCGGGCTTTTTCGCGGCGGTCTCCAAGGCCCCTATCTCCACCATCATCTTCGTGAGCGAGATGACGAATTCCTATCACCTCCTCCTCCCGAGTCTGCTCGTCTGCTCGCTCGCCTTTCTGCTGTCCAAACGATGGACCATCTATGTCAAACAGCCGCTGAACCGCGTTTCATCGAACGCCCACCGCGGGGACTTCTTCGTCGACGTCCTCGAGTCCATCCGGGTGCGCGAACTCCTTCCCTCTCTCCGGAAGGTGCGCCTCATCCCGGAAAACATGACCTTCAGCGAGTTCCGCGAGATCTTCCGATCCAGCCAGCAGCACTATTTCCCCGTCGTCAACGAACGGAAGGAACTCACCGGGATCTTTTCCATCAACGACGTCCGCAGCGTCCTCTTCGACGACGAAATCGGGGAACTGGTCCGGATGAAGGATATCGCGACGACCGAGCTCATCACGGCGACCCCTTCGGAAGACATCAACTCCGTGCTCAAGAAATTCACGGTCCGCAACCTTCAAAGACTCCCGGTCGTCAAGGACGATGACCCCGGGTTTTTGCTGGGGATGCTGGATCGGCGAGAGGTGATCGAATATTACAACCTTCGGGTACAGGCCATCAAACAGCGTGAGGGAGAGCCGGAAAAACAGCCCGCCGAACGTGAGGCGTCGCGCCTGAAGGCAGTTTCCGTCGGCATGGCCATGAACCGCCAGGTCGAAACCATCCCGGCGGCCAAGACATTCGAATCCCTCTCCGACTTTCTTCGCACGCGCCGATTCAGCGCCTATCCCATAGTCGACCAGGAAGGCCGGCTGCAGGGGATCCTGTCGCTTTCGGACATTTTCAAGGCCTCCAAAAACCCGCGGCACCCCCTGACGGCCGGAGATATCGCCACCCCTGGCCCCGTCACCGTCACGGAGGAGGACACGCTTTACACGGCCTTGAACAGGCTGTCGAAGGGTGATTTCGCCATTCTTCCCGTTGTCGACCGGGAAAACCCCAGTCGCGTGGTCGGCATAATCAGCCGTCGAGACATCCTGAAGGCCTTTGACGACCTGTTTTTCAAAAAGACAGTCGCCCATGATGCAAAGAGGTAAGCTATTCGGCCCCTTGATCGCCCTATTCATCCTGGCGACCCTGATGCTTCCAGGATGCGGCGGGAGATCGCTGCAAACGGAAAACACCGACGACCTCTGCGAACTGTTCCGCCGCCAGGGGGGATGGTATCCCGCAGCCGCGGCCGCCCGCCATCGCTGGGGGATCTCCATCCCGATCATGATGTCCATCATCCGCCAGGAATCGCGCTTCGCGGCCGAGGCCAAGCCGCCGCGCACCCGCTGCCTCTGGGTCTTCCCCGGCCCGCGGCCCTCGTCGGCGTATGGGTATGCCCAGGCAGGGGACGCGGCCTGGGAGGATTACAAGAAGTGGACCGGCCGGGGAGGGGCAGACCGGGACGATTTTGAGGACGCCGTCGATTTTGTCGGCTGGTATTGCCACATGAGCCATATCCGCTGCGGCATCGCCAAATCCGATGCATATCGCCTGTATTTGGCGTATCATGAGGGGCACGGTGGATACAACCGCAGGACCTACGCAGGGAAGACCTGGCTGCAGAACGTGGCGGCGAAGGTCGCAAGACAGGCCCGGGCGTATGCAGACCAGCTGGCGGTCTGTGAACCCGCCCTCGAGAAGCGGCGATCCTGCTGCCTGTGGCCTTTTTGAGCGCGGTCGCGGATGCATGCGGGCGCGGCCATGCACGCGCCGGTCCGTGCTGCGCGGCTCAGAGGGCATCTGTTCACCCTCCTGAAAGATGGAGAACCTACCCCCGAGGAGCAAAGCGATGAAAGTGATCGAACTGGATCAGAGAAGCGGAGAGGAAGTGGCCCTGGCCGAGTACCCCGACGACGAGAAGGGAACCAGGCAAGCCGCTGCCAAGGTGGAAGAACTGCAGAAGAAGGCCGCCAAAGAGGGGAAGGATTACCTGCGCTATTGGGCGGCCGACTGAGCCGTCGGCCGGGTTCACGCCTCCGCCCGGGACGCACCGCTCAGCGTCGATCGAGTGCCTTCCGGAGGCTTTGCCACGGCAGGGTGTTCAGGACGTTCTCCGGCTCGAGCCAGCCGCGCCTCGCCTGATCGATGCCGAAGCGCATGAAATCCAGGTCCGAAGCGCGGTGGGCGTCGGTGGAGACGGCCACACGCAGCCCCATCCCCTTCGCCTCCCGGCAGGCCTGATCGTCGAGGTCGAGGCGGTCGGGGCAGGCATTCAACTCGAGGAAGCAGCCTCTCTCGAGGGCGGCCTGCATGACCTTCTCGAGATCCATCTCGTAGGACGGGCGTTCGCCGATCAGGCGCCCGGTCGGATGCGCCAGGATGTGCACACAGGGGTTATCCATCGCTCGGATGATCCGGGCCGTCTGCCGCTCGCGTGAAAGGGCCCGATCATAGTGGACGGAAGCCACCACCAGGTCGAGTTCCCTCAGGATCTCGTCGGGAAGATCGAGTGATCCGTCACGCAGGATGTCGACCTCGATCCCTTTCAACAGGCGGAAGCCTTTGAAGCGCGCGTTCAGTGCATCGATGCGCGCCATCTGGTCGGCCAGCCGGCGCTCGTCGAGGCCCTTCGCCATGCTGACCCGCCTGGAGTGGTCCGTCACGGCAAGGTACGCGTACCCGTTCCTGCGCGCGGCCTCCGCCATCTCCTCGAGCGAGGCCTGGCCGTCGGTATCCCGGGTATGGATGTGGAGATCCCCCTGGATGTCGCTCAGCCTCACCAGCCGCGGAAGAGCACCCGCCTCGGCCGCCTCCAGTTCACCGCGGTTCTCCCGCAGTTCCGGTTCGATGTAGGGAAGACCGACCGACTCGTAGACCGACTGTTCCGTCCTGCCCGCAATGCGTTTCGACTCTTTGTAGACGCCGTATTCGTTGACCTTGAAGCCCCTCTGGATGGCGCGCTTGCGCACCGCGATATTGTGGGCCTTCGACCCGGTGAAGTAGTGCAGCGCCGCCCCGTAGCTCACCTGGGGCACGACGCGCAGATCCACCTGGAGGCCCGACCGGAGGAGGACGGTGGAGCGTGTCCCGCCCTTCGATAGGACCTTCCGGACATCCTCGTAGGACACGAAACGCTCCATCACCCGGGCGTCCTTCCGGCACGTCACGAGGATGTCCAGGTCGCCGATCGTCTCCTGACGCCGCCGAAAGCTGCCGGCGATGATGACATTCTTCATCCCCTCCCCAGCCTTCAGATACCGAAGGAGCGGCTCCGCCCGTTTCTCCGCCTCGGCGAGCTTCAGGCGCCGTTCACCGCCCCGGTGCTCTTTGAGCCCTTCCAGGATCTCCGCCTCGATCTTCGCCCCGAACCCCTCGAGTTCCCTGATCCGGCCTTTTTCCGCCGCCTCCTGCAGCTCCCCGAGGCTCGAGACCCCCAACCGCCGGTAGATCACCTGTACACGTTTCGGTCCGAGCCCGGGGAGCTTCATCATCTCGACCAGGTCCGGGCTGAGGCGCTCCTCGAGGGCCTCCAGCTGCGGCGAGCGTCCGGTCCGTACGATCTCCTCGATCTTCCCGGCCAGGTCCTTGCCGATCCCGGGGAGTTCCGTCAAGTCCTCCCCGGCGGCGACCATCTCGGAGATCTCACGTGAGAAACCGGAGAGCGATCGGGCGGCATTTCGATAGGCACGCACCCGGAACGGATTGGCACCCTCGATGTCGAGAAGATCACCCATCTCCTGAAAGATGCGAGCTATATCACTGTTTTGAATAGCCATTACCTAATTCTCCAGAAGGTGTTCCAGAGGTCTCTTCGTTCCGGTACACGGCCTGACGGACACCACGGCCCCTCACCACCAAATCGGCGTCGGCCTGGAGCCGTGCATCCGCCCACCGCTAAACCCTGCTTCGTCAAAAGCCGTGGGCATTCGATTTCAACAGGAGCATTGGATCGAAGGCTTCCTCCCACGGCCGTAAAAACGGGCTCCGGTGCAAATAATTCTCCAGTATGCGTGCGATTTTCATCTGAGTGATTATACCTGATATATCTGCCAACGCACGCTCTTATCCGCATCCTTCTGCATGAGGGTTGGAGGTGGCGAGCGGACAGCGCCCTTCAGCATCGCATCGCCGTGATGCGTCTAGAACCAGGCAGCGCTCAGCGGCATGGCAGCCATGTCTGCAACAAGCTCCCGGCAGCCTTGCCATGGCGGCCCCGGCTGAGGCGCAGGATGGAAAAGCAGAGACGAGACAAGGAAAAGGAGGCGACACATGTCGGCGCGCGTCCATGAAATGGCCTCGTTCAGGAACCGGCATCACGTCTTCGAGGATCGCTTCGAGGCAGGTAAGGTGCTCGCCCGGATGCTCCTGACGGAATTCAAAGACCGTGAAGACGCCATCGTCCTGGCCATCCCCTCTGGCGGTGTACCCGTCGGGCTCACCATCAGCCGCGAATTGCAGCTTCCTTTCGATCTGATGCTGGTGAGGAAACTGCAGATCCCCGGAAACACGGAGGCGGGTTTCGGCGCCCTGACACTCGACGGCAGCCTCTTCCTGAACCAGGAACTTCTCGCATACATCCGGCTGTCCGAACATGACATAGAGCAAGAGCGCCGCACGGTCGAAGCCGAGCTTCAAAAACGCAACCAGCGCTTCAGGGGCGGCGCCCCGCCGCCCGTTCTGGAAAACAAGACCGTCCTTCTGGCCGATGACGGCCTGGCCTCCGGCTTCACCATGATGGCCTCGATCCATTCGGCCAAACGCCGTAAAGCCAAAAGCGTCGTGGTCGCCGTGCCGACCGCACCGCTCAGAACCATCGGGCGTATTCAGGAGTTGACGGACGCCGTGTATTGCCCCAATATTCGAGAGGAGCACTCATTTGCCGTGGCCGCGGCCTATAAATTCTGGTATGATCTGAGTCACGAGGACGTCCTCGAGCTTCTCGACCGCCGTGGAGAACCTGATAGCCCCGGCCTCGCTTAAGGCTCCGCCCTCGTTGGAAGCGACGGTATGCATCGCTCTGGAAGGGAATATTCCCAAGGAGTTTCTTCATGAAGGACCGTCGGGCGGTGCACCCGCATTTTTGCGACGGCCTTGGGATACGCAAGGCCTGAAACCTCAACGAGTAGTCATCCGGAAACGTTTTCTCGTTACAACCCCGTTTCCAATGCGGAAATGAGGATTTTTCGCCAATATCCAGGAAATCCAACGTTTGCGCGGAGGCGCCCTGACGGTCGCCCCACAAGCAAACACGCAGATGAACCGCGAGATTGGCAAAAAGGACCATTTCCCGATGGAAACCAACCAGGAAAGGAGATTGCGATATGGCAGAAAACAAGACGACTCCTGCTCATTGCCCAGGATTCCAGAGCTTCCGCAACCTTACATCTTTTACCTGCAAGTGCCCGGAGTGCGGCAAAGAAGTCGAGGTCTTCTCCGACGAATTCGATCGTCCGCACAAGTGCAAGGGTTGCGGCAATCCGATCGACTTCACCCGCTGCAGCATCGAAGGCGCCGCAAAGGACCCGAGTCCGCGCTGATTCGACGTCTTGACCTAGACGGTATATCGTTCATCCGCCTGGACGACGAGCTGCCCGCGGATGATGGGTCGCCGTTTTCCCGTCGTCGCCACGTGCAAGCTCCGTCCCGGCGGACGGACCGTCTTTTGACGAATTCCCTTCTCTATAATTTGGCGAAGAAACAGCGAGGGGATCGAGCACAAGCCCCACGATCACGCCTACACCAAGGGATCCGACAACGGTTAGGCCCGTAAATACGGCGACATAGAGCCAACCGAAGAACGTGATCATCAGAGGCAAAAGGAAAGGCTTCACCGAACCGCTGGCCTTTCCTTCAAACCCCGTCCCCTTTCCTGCCCGAATTCGGCGTCCCCCCATGCAGCCGTGCATTCTTGAGAACCATCGCCCCCAGTTCGGCGCCGAGATGCTTCGCGATGACGGGGCATTTCACCTTGAGAAGGAAAAACAAGGGGCCCGTCTCCTCTGAGAGCGTCTCGAAATTGCCCTGCCCCTTGCTGATGATGAGATCCGCCTCCTCGTATGCGCGCAGAAAATCCTCCGAGCACCCGGACAGGATCGTCCCGGGCGCGTAGCATCCCGAAGGGAGAATCCGCGCTACCGCATCGAGCCCGCTTCTTCGCGCATCCTCATCCGTGGCGTCGTTGATGACGGGGATGTCCCGCACGACGTAGGTCGTCTCCTTCTCCATCGTTTCGATCAGGACCCGGTCAAAGACCGTCTCCCCGGCATTGTCGCCCAGGTAAACGACGCTCCGCGCCTTTGCGAGCGTCTCCCGGAAGGAGGCGAAGTGATCGATGGCGAGCCGTTTGTCGAAGACCTCCTCCATCGCCGCATCGAGGTCGAATTCGGTGGACGCGCCAAAGTCGATCAGATTCCCCACGATCGCGATCCTCACCGCCGCCTCCAGCGGATCCTCGGCCTCTTCGACGGCACGCTTCAGATTCGTGTACCGCGAAAGCGCGTTCTCGATGCTCTCCTTCTTGAGCTGTGCAAAGGGATCCTGGACGCCGGTGATCTTTTTGACCAGCGCGTAGACCCGGGTCGCCATCTCGGGCGGCGAGCTCTCCATGGATATATCGGGGATCAGGCGCGCCACCCCGTCGAGGACCTCCTTGATCCGCCTGTCGTCGGTGGTGGCCGCGCCCGCTGCGAACAGCGCCTGCTTCAGGAAGCACGGGATGCATTCAAGATAGGTTTTCATCAGTCGATTGTTTCCTTTCTCGGACGACGCAAAGGCGGCATCGATGGAAAAAAGCCCCTCTGCAAAGGGTCCTGTCCGCCGACCAAGGTACAACGCCGGCGCTCATCCTGCAAGGGGAGTCTGAGAATCCCGGCGCGGTGCATGCTCCCGGGCATCGAAGATCTGCGGCGTGCCTGCATGGAATCCTTCCGGCGCCCCCTGCACATCGAAGGTTCTTCCCTTGAAGCGAGAAATTAGGTTGCATCAGCCGTTTATGTCCGCTAGTTAATATCCATCCGGAAATGATTTCCCGGTAGGACCCGGTTTCCGATCCCTTAGCGCGCATCCGTCGCGACGACGTTCGCTCCGGATATGATCCTTGACGCGCAGACTCCCATGCAAAGCCCATGGCTCGCAGGTCGCGTGCGGTCGGCAGCATGGGGACAGGCAACGCCGAAGCCCGGGGGCCGCGCGCGAGCGGAAAACGCCGCCCTGGGCGGTACGGGGCAGAGCGTCTGCCTTCCACCGCCCTGAAACCACGACAACCAACAACACGAACGGGGCATCATCGATGAACATTCGAAGCAGCGGCATTCTTCTGCATATCACTTCCCTGCCGTCGCCCTTCGGCATTGGGGACCTCGGCCCCGAGGCCTACCGTTTCGCGGACTTTCTGGCCGGCGCCAGACAATCCGTCTGGCAGATCCTGCCCCTGAACCCCACCGGAGAATCCCCTTACCACAGCGATTCGGCCTTTGCCGCCAATCCCCTCCTGATCAGCCCCGAGCTGCTGGTGCGCGCCGAGCTGCTGGACGAGGCCGACCTCCGTCCGCTGCCGCCCCTTCGACAGGATCAGGTGGACTTCGCCGCGGTGATCGCCTTCAAAGAAGGGCTGTTCGAACGGGCCTTCGAGCGGTTCGACCCGGAGCGGGACCCCGCCTTTCGGCAGTTCTGCGATGCCCAGGCCGGCTGGCTGGATGACTACGCGCTGTTCAAAGCCCTCAAATCACGATACAACGGCGCGGTCTGGAGGGATTGGCCATCCGATCTGCGGGACCGCGAACCCGCTGCCATCGACCAGGCGAGGCACGACCATCGCCGGCGCGTCCGCAAGGAGAAATTCCTTCAGTATCTCTTCTACACGCAGTGGTCCGCCCTGAAGCGTTATTGCAACCGGAAGGGGATCCTGATCTTCGGCGACATCCCCATCTACGTCACTTACGACAGCGCCGATGTCTGGACCCACCCGGACCTGTTCAAGCTCGACCACGAGAGGCGGCCGGAGGTCGTGGCCGGGGTTCCGCCGGACTACTTCAGCCGGACCGGGCAGCTGTGGGGCAACCCGGTGTACAACTGGGCGGTCCTTCAGGAAAGGAGCTACGACTGGTGGATCGAACGGTTCGCCCGCAACCGCGAGCTCTTCGACTTCGTGCGGATCGACCACTTCAGGGGGTTGGTCGCCTATTGGGAGGTGCCCGCCTCGGAGCCGAACGCAATCAACGGCCGGTGGGTCGAGGCCCCCGCCCTCGACTTCTTCACTACGCTGTTCCGACGCTTCCCGGCCCTTCCGGTGCTTGCAGAGGATCTGGGCCTCATCACCGCGGATGTCCGCGAGGTCGTGGCGCGGTTCGGTTTCCCCGGCATGAAGGTCCTCCTCTTCGCCTTCGGTCCGGACATGCCGGCCAACCCGTATATTCCGCACAACCTGCCCGTAAACTGCGTCGCCTACACGGGGACGCACGACAACAACACCATCCGGGGCTGGTTCGAGAACGAGACCTCGCAGGAGGACAAGGAGCGGATCTTTGCCTACATCGGGCGGCAGGTGCCCGTCGAGGAGCTTCACTGGGAACTGATCCGGCTCCTGATGCGCTCCGCGGCCGGCATGGTCATCGTCCCCGTGCAGGATCTGCTGGGGCTCGGGCAGGAGGCCCGCATGAACAACCCGGGCCTGAACGGCGGGAACTGGGGATGGCGCCTTTCGCCGGGCATGACAACCCTGGAAACGCAAGAGAGGCTGAGGCGGATCACCGAGATGGTCGGCAGGGGATGAACATCGCGGTCGTCCACCGCATCCTTCGATCGTCTGCAGGAGGGCAAACCTGATGAATCTTTCCGAGATCCTGCTCCGGCATCGGGATCGGATCATCCACGAGTGGGTCGAAAGGCTCCATGGGGACGTGAGCCCCACGTATTCGGCCTTGCCCGAGGAGAACCTCCTAAGGACCATCCCGGCGGTGACGGATGCCAACTACGCCGTCCTGACCACGGGCGATCACTCGAAAATCGACGCCTTCATTGAGTGGATCGGCAACATCCGCTCGAGAGCCGGGTTTTCGGTATCCGAGGTCCAGAAGGCCTTCGAGCTCTACCGGACCATCCTCCTGCCCATTTTCGCCGCCGAACTGGAAACCCCGGACCTGCTGCCGGCCATCCACCGTCTGAACGACTGCCTCAGCTACACCCTGCATCGATTCAGTGATCATTTCCAGGCCCTCCACAACGCCGAGATCAAAAGGTACGCCCAGACGCTCGAGGTCAAGGTCGCCGAGCGTACCCGGCAGTTGGCCGAATCCGAATCGAAGTACCGCACGCTGGTCGAAAAGATCCGGGACGGGTATTTCGTAAGCCGGGCGGGAAGGATCCTCTTCGCCAACAAGGCGTTTTGCAGCATGCACGGCTACCCTAAAAAGGATGTGCTCGGGCGGCCGTTCACCGACTTCGTCGCAGCCGGATCGCTCGGGAAGATCCGGTGGATCGACGAAGGGCAACCGCCGGGGAGATCGCACGGCAAGCAGTATGTCTACAACCGGCTTCACCGCAACGGAACGGAGCTGCCCACCGAGAACACGGTGACGCTCGCACTGTACGAGGGAGAGGCGGCGACCATCGGCATCTCCCGGGACATCGCGGAGCGGGTGGAAATCGAACGGCGGGTGCGGGAAGCGGAAGCCCTTGCACGCATCGGCCACCTGACGACATCCCTCGCCCACGAGATCCGCAACCCCTTGTCATCCGTCAAGATGAGCGTCCAGATGATCCTGAAGAACACCGGCTTCGGCGCGACGGACCAGCGGAGGCTCGAGATCCTCGCCCAGCAGATCTCCCGCCTCGAAGCCATCGTGGGCGACATGCTCGACCTCGCCAAACCCCTCCGTTTGGCTTCTGCGCCCGCCTCCATCATCGACGCGATCGAGATGTCGCTCGAGGTCCTCGAGGCCAAGCTCAACGAAAAGCGGATTCACGTGCGCAAACGATTCGGCAAGGCGCTCCCTCTCCTTGCCGTCGACCGGGAAAAGATGGAGCAGGCGATCATCAACCTTCTCCTGAACGCGGTCGAAGCGGTGGAGGCGGAGGGGCGCATTCAGCTCGCGGTCCGGCTTCTGCGAAAAGAAAACGCCGTCGAGGTGGCGATATGCGACAATGGCCCCGGGGTGAGCCCTGAAGACCTGCCCTATCTCTTCGACCCGTTCTTCAGCAAGAAAACGAAAGGCACCGGCCTCGGGCTCGCCAACACCAAACGCATCGTCGAGGCCCACGGGGCGTCGATCCACGCCTCCCCCGCGCAGGGAGGCGGTCTCTGTTTCTTCATGGTGTTCCCCATTTCGCCGGGACCGTCCGCGGGCTCCGACATCGAAACATGAGGATGATGTTTCCATGGCCAAACCAACCCTGCTGATCGTCGACGATGAACCCTCTTCGCTCGAACTCCTGGAGGGCTATCTCCGTGACAAAGGATTCCATGTCGCCTGCGCCGTGACCGGCACCGAATGCATCGATAAGGCCCGCTCGCTGCAGCCCGACGTCGTCATCCTGGACGTGCGGCTGCCGGACAGAAGCGGACTGGAGATCCTGAAGGAACTCCGGAAGGGAGAGAATCCCCCCTATGTGATCATCATCACCGCCTTTCACGACATGGGCACCACCATCCAGGCGATCCGCTCCGGCGCCTTCGAGTACATCCCCAAACCCATCGATGTCGACGAACTGGAAGACGCCATCCAGAGAGCACTCGAGCTGTCGAGGATGCGCAGGCGCCAGGCTCCCGCCGGAAGGCCCCGGGACCAGGAATTCAAAAAGGGCGAGATCATCGGCAAGACCAGGGAGATGAACGAGATCTTCAAGACGATCGGCGTCTTGTCCGCCAACCGGGTCAATGTCCTGATCGAGGGTGAAACCGGGACCGGCAAGGAGTTGGTCGCCCGTGCCATCCACTCTCACAGCGCCTGGAAGGACCAGCCCTTCGTCGCGATCAACTGCTCGGCCATCGTCGAAAACCTCCTCGAAAGCGAGCTTTTCGGCCACGAAAAAGGCGCCTTCACCGGCGCGGTCTCCTCCAAGAAGGGGATGTTCGAGATCGCCGAAGCCGGCACCCTCTTCCTGGACGAAGTGGGCGAGATCCCGGTCGAACTGCAGGCAAAGCTCCTTCGAGTCCTCCAGGAAAAGGAATTTCTGCGCGTGGGCGGCGAAAAACCCCTGCAGCTCAAGGCCCGGATCATCGCGGCAACGAACCGGAACCTCCGCAGCATGGTCCGCAAGGGTGCCTTCAGGGAGGACCTCTTCTACCGGTTGAGCGTAGCCACCGTCCGGATCCCTCCCCTCAGGGATCGTCAGGCCGATATCCCCATGATCGTCGACTACCTTCTGAAACGTATCGGCACCGAGCTGCAGCACCGGATCGAGGGCGTCGAAGAAGCCGCGATGCAGCGGATGATTCGCTATTCCTGGCCGGGGAATGTGCGGGAGTTGGAAAACATCCTCACCAGAGCGGCAATTCTCACCAAGGGGAACCTCATCACGGACGCAGTGACCGCCCCCCTCCTGAATAAGACCCATCCGGGAAAAGGAACTGATGAGCCCCCAAAAGCTCCGGAAAACCAGCCGGCCGAATCCGAGCGCGAGCGGATCCTGCGGGTCCTGAACGAGGTCCACTGGCATTACGGCAAGGCCTGCGAACAGCTCGGGATCTCCCGCCCCACCCTGAGCAGGCGGATGAAGCTCTACGGCATCGAGTCGAAATCCCGGCGCGGACGTTCGAGCTGAAGCGGCGGCTTCAATCGGGTGAAGAAGTCATCCGGAAAATATCGAGGAGGGTTCCGGAGGCGGGCCAACCGGTTTTCAATTTTTAAAAGCGCTTTCGATTCTTTTCGATTTTTCGAAGCGCTTTGTTTTCTATCCGTTCAGTATCGACAATGTAAGGCACTTATATTAATAATCTTTTCGCATAGCCTCCATTTTGGCATGCCCCTTGCGTTACCTTCTTACCAAACCATTCAAATCAAAAGGGGGTAACGCCATGAATGAGCAGATCAGACAGGACACGTTCAATATCGCCTCACGGCTCCTGGACGAGAACGCCGCCGAACGAGGGGATAAGGTCGCGATTTACTGCGGAGAAGAAACCGTCACCTACCGGGACGTACTGAAGAATGTCAACCGATTTGCGAACGTCCTCAAAAAGCTGAATGTAAAACCGACCGAACGCGTCATGATCCATCTGCCCGACTCGCCCATGTTCATCTATGCCTTCCTGGGCAGCATCAAGCACGGCGCCTGGCCGGTCGCGGTCAACACCATGCTGGGCATGGCGGACTACGAGTACCTCCTCGAGAACAGCGAGGCCCGCGTTCTGGTCACGGAAAAGACCAGCAAGGCGGCCTGCGCCGGAACGCGCCATCTCTGCTACCGCCTCTTCGCCGACGACGGGCTGGATGAATGGCTTTCGGAGGCCTCGGACGAGGCCGAGGCCCATCCCGCCCATGAAGACGACATCGCCTTTTGGCTTTACAGCTCGGGCAGCACCGGACGCCCCAAGGGTACGCCCCACAAACACATCGATCTGCTGTTCATCGCCAATGCCTACGGCCGGAACGTCCTGCACATCACGGAAGAGGACAAGCTCTTTTCGGTGAGCAAGCTCTTTTTCGCCTACGGGCTCGGAAACAGCCTCGCGATCCCGTTCCGCTACGGCGCACCCGTCGTCCTCCTCTCCGATCGGCCATCGCCTGACAACGTGTTGCAGATCATCCAGGAACAGCAGCCGACAATCTTTTTCGGCGTACCGACCCAGTACAACTCCCTCCTGAAAAAGATCGACCAGATCCGGTTCGAATCCATCAGGCTCTGCGCATCGGCCGGGGAGGCGCTTCCGCCCGAGGTCTTGAGGAAATGGCGCGAAAAAACAGGACTCACCATCCTCGACGGGATCGGGTCGACCGAGGCGATGCACATCTTCATCTCCAACCTCCAGGATGATGTCCTCGAAGGGACCTCGGGACGCCTCGTCCCCGGATTCCAGGCAAAGATCGTGGACCTCTCGGGAAAAGAGGTTCCGCAGGGCGTGCCGGGGCACCTGCTCATCAGGGGCCGCAGCATCACACCGGGCTACTGGAAAAGGCCGGAAGAAAACGCCGAGAAGATGCTCGAAGGGGGCTGGTTCAGGACCGGTGACATCTACAGCCAGGTCGGAGGCTATTTCACCTACCAGGGGCGTGGGGACGACATGTTGAAGGTCGGCGGAATCTGGGTCTCGCCCGTCGAAATCGAAAACGTCCTCATGGAGCACAAGGCTGTTCACGAGTGCGCCGTGGTCGGACAGGAGATCGAGGGGCTGATCAAGCCGTTCGCCTATGTCATTCTCGAACCACAGTACACGGGCGCCGACACGGACAAGCCCAGGCTCAGCCGTGAACTGCTCGACTACGCAGCCGGCAGACTCCCGAGGTTCAAGTGCCCCTGGGACATCATGCTGCCGGACGAACTCCCGAAGACCGCCACCGGAAAGATCCAGCGCTTCAAGCTGCGGATGCCCGAGCGGCAGGCTGCTTAAACCCTGCTATTTTTCCCCCGCCTTGCCTGATACGTACGTGCTGGGCTGGGGGACCTGTCCATCCGCATCGCGCGGGGTGGCAGCGTTCTCCCCTCCCCCACCCAGCACTGCATAAAGCCGCACCTGATTCGCGAGCCGTGCGAAACGGATGGTGATCAGGCCCTGCTGTGCGGCGTAAAGGGAACGCTGGGCATCCAGCACGTTCAGGTAAGTGTCGATCCCCTTTTCATACCGTGACTTCGACAGCTGATAGGTCTCCGATGTAGCCTCGACCAGGGATTCCTGCGCCTTCATGCGGTCCCCGAGGGTCCCTTCGCCCGCCAGGGCATTGTTCACCTCCAGAAATGCATTCTGAATGGCCTTTTCGTAGCGCGTGACGGCAAGCTCCCGATCGACTTGACTCACCTTGAGCGCGGACCAGAGGCCGGGGTAGAAGATCGGCAGATCCACCCTCGGAGCGACATTCCACACACCGGAGCCGGAGCGGAACAATCCGGAGAGCTCTGCGCTCGCGGTCCCGGCCGCCGTGGTGAGCGAGATCCGCGGGAAGAGGGCGGCGCGCGCCGCGCCGATATTGGCGTTCGCAGCCCTGAGGAGCCTCTCCGCCTGAAGAACGTCCGGACGGCCCAGCAGCACCTCCGAAGAAAGCCCGGGGGAAACCGCACCCAGGGCGGCCACCGTGCTGAGCCCCTCCGGCTTCAGTTCATCGGGAACGAGGTCTCCCACCAGCAGGTCGAGGGCGTTTTCGACCTGGGCCGTCCGCTCCGTGAAAAGGGCGATGTCCACCCGCGCGGAATCCACGCGGGTCTGCACCTGGCGCAGGTCGATCTTCGGCGCCAGGCCGACCTCGTAGCGCCGTTTGATCAGGTTGTAGCTGTCCTGCTGCGCCTCGAGCGTGGACTGGGCCAATCGAAGGTTTTCCAGTTCGGTGGCGAGGCTCAGGTAGGCGATTGAGATCTCCGAGATCAGAAGGATCCGGGCGCTCCGCCGCGCCTCCTCGGTGGCGAAGTACGTCTCGAGGGCTTGCTGCTCGAGGCTGCGGATGCGCCCGAAGAAATCGATTTCCCAGGAAGCGATGCCCAGATCCACGCGGTATTCCTCAGTTGTCCTGGGCGTACCGCTGCTCGAGAGATCCGCAGGGACCCTTCCTTTGTATCCGCTTCCCGTCGCACCGACCCATGGCAGCAGTTCGGCGCGCTGGATCCCGTAAAGCGCCCGCGCCCGTTCGACGTTGAGGGCGGCCGCCCGCAAATCCCGGTTGTTCTGAAGCCCGAGTTCGATGACCTGGCGCATCCGCTCATCGGTGAAAAAGGCGCGCCACTCGAGATCCGCCGCCAAAGGCGCATCCGACGTCCGCAGGCCTTCCCGGTAGGCGGGTCCGCTCTTCCACCCGCCCGGGATCGGGGCATCGGGCCGTTTGTAATCCGGCATCAGGCTGCACCCGTTGAACACAAGCGCCCCCAGCGGCAGACACGCAAGCATTTTCCGTATCATCATTCTTTCATCTCCAGACGGGCTTCGACCTCAGAAGCAGGGGTCTGATCCATGGGCCCTTGCTTTCTCCCAAAAAGCCTCACCACCAAGACATAGAACAGAGGGATGAAAAAAATCGCCAAAAAAGTCGCGGTCGCCATCCCACCCAGAACGCCGGTGCCGATTGCATTCTGTGCGCCCGCTCCCGCGCCCGTGGCGATGGCGAGCGGAAGCACCCCGAAGCCGAAGGCGAGCGATGTCATGACGATCGGACGCAGCCTCAGTTTGGCCCCTTCCAGCGTGGCGTCGATGAGGCCTCTGCCCTCCCTCACCTTGGCCATGGCGAACTGGACGATCAGGATGGCGTTTTTGGTCGTCAGCCCGAGGACGGTCAGCATCCCGATCTGAAAATAGACATCGTTCGGCAGCCCGCGGAAGGACGTGGCGAGCACGCCGCCGATCACGCCGAGCGGCAGCGCCAGCATGACCGAGATAGGGACGGTCCAGCTCTCGTAAAGGGCGGCCAGACAGAGAAAGATCACGATCATCGAAAAGGCGTACAGGACCGGCGCCTGGGATGTCGCCATCCGCTCCTGATAAGAGATGCCGGCCCAGTCGAAGCCGGTTCCCTGCGGAAGCTTGCGTGCGATCTCCTCCATAGCCTGCATCGCCTCGCCGGAGCTGGTCCCTGGAGAGGGCTCCCCCCAGAAGTTCAGGGAGGGGAAGGCGTTGAACCGTTCTAAACGAGGCGATCCATAGGTCCAGCGTCCGCTTGCGAGGGCGGTGAGAGGCGTCATCGTTCCCGCTTGATTACGCACGTAGAGACGGTCGAGATCGCTCGGCAGCATCCGGTAGGGCCCATCCGCCTGGACGTAGACCCGCTTGACCCGGCCGTTCTGGATGAAGTCGTTGACGTAGGCGCTGCCGAACAGGGCCGTAACGGTGTTGTGAATCGAGTCGATGGGCACACCGAGGGTACCGGCCTTTTCCCAATCCACATCGATCCGGTATTGGGGCACATCCTCGAGGCCGTTCAGCCGGACGCGGATCAGGCGCCGATCTTCATTCGCCATCCTGAGCAGCTGATCGCCAGCCGCCATCAAGGCTTCGTGGCCGATCCCCCCCCGGTCCTGCAATTGAAAATCGAAGCCCCCCGCCCGGCCGAGTTCGATCACGGCGGGTGGTGGAAAAGCGAAGACGCGCGCGTTCCGAATCTGTGAAAACCGCGCCATGGCCCGCCCCAACAGGGCCTCGACCTTGAGATCCGGCCGGTCCCTGAGGTCCCAATCCCGCAGCTGAACGAATGCCATGCCGGAGTTCTGCCCGGCGCCCGAGAAGCTCCGGCCGGTCAAGGTCATAATGGATCGAACCGTCTCCTTCTCTTCTTCCAGCAGGTAGGTCCGAACCTCCTTCATGACCTCCGCGGACTGCTCCATGGTCGAACCCGGCGGCAGAGTCGCCTGGACGAACATGATGCCCTGGTCCTCGTCAGGAAGGTAGGCCGTTGGCATCCGCAGAAAAAGGAAGCCAAGGGCTGCGACCAGAAGGACATAGATGAACAGGTAACGGAGCTTTCGTCGCAGGATCCCTCCGACCACCAGCTGGTACTTGTCTCGGACCCAGAAGAACGTCCGGTCGAACCAGCGGAAAAAAGGCCGGAAAAGGAAAAAGGCGCTGTCCGCGGGCGTGTGCCCTTTGGGCATGGGCCTCAGGAGCGAGGCGCAGAGGACCGGCGTCAGGATCAGGGCGACCAGGACCGAGAGCAGCATCGCGGCGATAACGGTCACGGAGAACTGCCGGTAGATGACGCCCGTAGAGCCGCCGAAAAACGCCATGGGGCCGAACACCGCCGAGAGCACCAGCCCGATCCCGACCAGGGCGCTCGTGATCTCGCCCATGGACTTGCGGGTCGCCTCCCGCGGCGGCAGATTCTCGTCGCGCATCACCCGCTCGACGTTCTCCACGACCACGATGGCATCGTCGACGAGGAGGCCGATCGCCAGCACCATGGCGAACATGGTCAGCATGTTGATGGAGAACCCGAACAGCCCGAGCACGGCGAAGGTCCCCAGGATCACCACCGGCACCGCCATCGTCGGGATCAGAGTGGCCCGGATGTTCCCCATGAAAAGGTACATCACCAGAAACACGAGTACGATCGCCTCCAGCAGGGTCTTGACCACCTCGTCGATGGCCACCTCGACGAAGGGGGTCGTCTCGTAAGGGTAGATGACCTTCATGCCGGGCGGAAAATAGTACGCGAGTTCCTCCATCTTCGCCTTGATGGCATCCGCGGTGTCCAGGGCGTTCGCCCCCGGGGCCTGGCGGACCGCCAGCGCAGCGGCGGGCATCCCGTTGAAGAGCGCGCTCGTCTCGTAGCGCTCCGTACCGAGTTCCGTCCACCCGATATCCCGTACGCGCACCGTGGACCCATCGGGATTGATGCGCAGAGGGATCGCGGCAAATTCCTCCGGGGTCCGGAGCAGGTTCTGGACGATGATGGAGGCGTTCAGGCGCTGGCCCTCCACCGCCGGGACCGCCCCGAACTGGCCGGCGGAGATCTCCACGTTGTAGGCGCGCAGGCCGGCGATGACATCGTCGACGGTCAGTTTGTAGTCCGTGAGCTTGTCCGGCTTGAGCCAGATCCGCATCGCGTACTGCGAGCCGAAGCTTTCGACCTCTCCGACGCCCGGCACCCGCGCCAGCACCTTCTCGACGTTGGACTGCGCGTAATCCCTCAGATCGTTTTCGCCCATGCTGCCGTCTTCGGAGATCAGGCCGACGAGAATCAGGTAGTTGCGGGTGGATTTGCTGACCTTGACCCCCTGGCGCTGGACGACATCCGGGAGGCTCGCCATCGCGAGCTGGAGCTTGTTCTGCACCTGGGACCACGCAAAATCCGGGTCGGTGCCCGGTGCGAAGGTCAGCTCCAGCCTCCCCGCGCCCGAGCCGTCGCTCGTCGCGGACATGTACAGCAGCCGGTCGAACCCCGTCATTTTCTGCTCGATGATCTGAATGACGCTGTTTTCGACTGTCTCGGCGGAGGCACCCGGATAGAAGGCGTCGATCGCAATCGAGGGGGGCGCAATGGGCGGGTACTGCGAGATGGGCAGATTGTAGATCGCAAGCGCCCCGGCGAGCATCATGATGATGGCGATCACCCATGCGAAGACGGGACGGTCCAGGAAAAAATTCGAGAGCATGACCGTCCTCCGCTATTTCGCTTCCGGGCCTGCGGCGCCCGGACCGGCTTCTTCCGCACCTGCCGCCGGACTGTCCAGACACACCGCCCGAACAGTGACACCGGGCCGCACGTTGAGCAGCCCTTCGACGATCACCCGATCGCCGGGCGAAAGGCCCGAGGCGACCAGCCACTGGTCCCCGATGGCCCGGTCGAGCGTCAGGATACGCTGCTCCACCTTGCCCTCCCCGCCTATGACCTGGGCCACCGCCTCGCCCTTCGGATTGCGGCTCACACCCTGCTGCGGGACCAGGATCGCATCCCCGGCGATCCCTTCCTGGACGATCGCCCGCACGAACATCCCGGGCAGCAGCAGGTGATCCGGATTCGGGACGACGATCCGCAGCGTGACCGACCCCGTTGTGGGCTCCACGGTGACGTCGCGGAACTGGAGCATCCCCTTGTGAGGATACAGGGTCCCTTCCTCGAGCCGGATCTCGACCTCCCGTCCATTCCGCCCGTCCGCACTGAGAAGACCGGCCTGGAGGTTGCGCTTCATCCGCAGGAGATCGGCCGAGGACTGGGTCACGTCCACGTAGATGGGATCCAGCTGCTGAATGGTCGCCAGAGACATCGCCTGATAGGCGGTGACCAAAGCGCCCACGGTGACGTTCGATATCCCGATGCGCCCCGTGATCGGAGCAACGACCTGGGTATATTCCAGGTTGATGCGGGCCTTTTCCACCTCGGCCTTCCAGAATTCGATCTCGGCCCTGGCCTGCTGGAGTGTAGCCAGGGCGTCGTCGAGGTCCTGCTGGCTGACGGCATCATCCGCCACCAGTTCCTGGTACCGCTCCACCCGCAGCCGGATGGAGGGCACAACCGTCTCGGCCTTGAGCAGGGAAGCCTTCGCCGAATCGAGGACCGCCTGGAAGGGGGCCGGGTCGATCTGATAAAGCAGATCCCCTTCATTGACCATCGAACCTTCCGTGAAGGCGCGCTTCTGGATGATCCCGTTGACCTGCGGACGGATCTCCGCCACGAGGAAGGCGGAGGTGCGGCCGGGCAGCTCGGTGGTCAACTCGACACTCTGTGGCTGAACCGTCACGAAGGCCACCTCCGGCTCCGGAGGTGGCCCGGCGCCCATCCGTCCTTCTTCCTTTTCACAGCCTCCGGAAAAGACGAGGATCGCAAGCCCGATGAAACATGCCTTCGCCAAGAAAAACCAGTAACCGGAACTATACCGCTGCATCGAAAATCCTCAGATCTTTCTATTGCATCGCTTCTATCGAATCGATGTTCGAAATTCCAGCAAAACCCCCGGCTGAAAAGGCCCGCCGCAGAAGGCAGGTTCGGCCGTCTTTCCCGTTGAATCAGCCGTGTCCCGCCCCTTCTGCTCTCATCGCCTTAATGGCACCGAGCGAAAAACGGGTGATATGTTCGGTCAGCCGCTGGATGTCGGCCGAGTCGAATCCTTCAGGGGACAGCAGTTCGATGACGCGCCTGGCGGTGAAGTAGTGCAGGCACTGCCCCACAATGCTCGTTGCGCAGAGAAACGTCAGTTCGTCCTCCCGCTCTTGTGCCGGGCGGGGACTCCGGAGCAGTTCCCTGACGATGTCGCGGAGATAGGTAAAAAGAGGCTGGATAGCGTTTTCGATAAGCTGGTCAAACGCTTTGGTGGGTTCGGCAATCTCGAAGGCCATGAGCTTCCCGTGCCAGGCCGGAAACCCTTCTGCCAGCATCCTCATCAGCAATGAGCGGACAAAGGCCCGGAGCCTCGCCTCCGGATCGCGCTCCCCGGCTTCGAGTCCCAGGTCCGGCGGATACCGGCGCATGGCTGAGGTGTGCGCGTACGCAAGCACCGCCGCATAAAGCCCTTCCTTGTCTCCGAAGTGGTAGTTCACCGCGCCGACATGCGTCCCGGCCCGGCTGCAGATCTCCCGGATGGTCGCCACACGGAACCCCTGCTGTGCAAACACCTCCCCAGCCGCTTCGATGAGGCGCTGCTTCGTATCCTCGCTCCTGCCCTGGCAATCCGTCATCCAAACCTCCCCGCCAAAAAACAAACGCCAGTTTGAAACAGGCGTTTGCATCTGTCAAGCGGTTTTTCTTTTTTGGGGATGCCGGTTTTTCTCTTTCGGGGATGCTCAGGTGGTCGGACCAAGGGCTGCCATTAAACCACCGCGGCCGGCAGCTGGCGGCATCCCGACCGCGCGGACCATTAACCGAAGAGATACCAGCACCCCATTACGGCGAATGCCACTCCGGCTGCATCGGCCGTCAGAGCGGCTGCGAGCGCGTGCCGCACCCGCCTGACCTGCACCGCCCCGAAATACACCGCCAGCACATAGAACGTAGTCTCGGTCGACCCCTGCAGGGTGCTGACCAGATATCCCACGTAGCTGTCCGGCCCGACGGACGGGTCGTTGATGATCGAAGCCAGGATGCCATAGGCCCCGGAGCCCGACAGGGGCCTCAACAGGGCCATGGGGAGGGCCTCGGCGGGCAGACCCACCTTGCCGGTCCAGACGCCCAGGGTCCGGACCATGACCTCCAGCGCGCCGCTCGCCCTGAACATCCCGACCGCCACGAGGATCGCCACCAGATAAGGGATGATCTTGATCGCGACCTGAAAGCCCTCCTTGGCGCCTTCCACGAACGCCTCGTAGACCCGCACACGGCGCACCACGCCAAACAGGAGAAAGCCCACCATCAGCCCCGGAATGATCCAGGGCGAGATCATCCGTCCGTAAAGCACCGTCAAGGGCACCAGGGCCACCAGCGCGCAGAGGGCCGCCGCACTGATCCAGAGCGGGTAGCCCACCGCATCTTCGAACCGCACGGCCTCCGCCTCCTCGGGCACGTCGTTCGTCTCCCGTTCCCCTTCCACCGGCCCCGGAGACCCATTGACCGCCGCCGCCCGAAACCACCGGATCCGCCCATACAGCTTCGCGGCGGCGATCGCCACGGCCGTGGACCCGATGGTCGCGAACAGCGTCGTGGGCAGGATGGCGGCAGGATCCGCAGAGCCCGCCGCCGCCCGGAGCGCGATGACCCCGGTCGGCAGCAGGGTCACGCTCGAAGTGTTGATCGCCAGAAACAGGACCATCGCGTCGGTGGCCGTCCCTTTCTGCCCGTTCAGGGTGTCCAGTTCCTGCATGGCCCGGATCCCGAACGGCGTTGCCGCGTTTCCCAGCCCCAGCACGTTGGCGGACAGATTCAGGATCATGGCGCCCATGGCGGGGTGATCGGCCGGCACCTGCGGGAAAAGCCGGATCATGAGGGGGCGCAGCAGCCGGGCGACCACCTTCAGCAGCCCCCCTTCCTCGGCGATCTTCATCAGGCCCAGGAACAGCGCCATGACCCCCACCAGACCGATGGCGAGTTCGACCGCGGCGCCCGCAGACTCGACCATCGCCTTAGACAACGCCTCGACAGGAGACGGCGCCCCCTCGATCGGCGAAAACCCGAACTCCCGCCACCCGGCGAACACGAAGGAGACCAACACGATCAACAGAAAGGCTACGTTCATACAGGCTCACCCCAACGCAAAGATGATGATTAAAAAAGGCCTCCAGACGATCGAGGACGCGTTCAAGTTTACGGGTTCGAAGGCATTGTCTCCAAAATTTCTATGACGTTCTGCAGGTGGTTGCCCATCGTTGATTCCAGCATCCAGCAGACGATATTTTCTTCCTACAGCGGTTTGTCAGGGTTTTCGCAGGTCTTATCCGCCCCAGGAGGAAGCCCTCCGGCCGATGCCAGGACCCGGCATCCGGAACATCGGCGTTGCATTGACCTTGCATTTTTTTGCCGCTACCGCTTGCTGCGCTTCGCCTGCACGACGCGCATGGTTTGACCCCACACAAACGGGATCAAGCTCACGCCCAACAACAGCAGCCAGCCTTGCACCCCCGGGTCCCGGGTCTGCAGCAGGCCGGAAAGCACCGGAACGTATACCGCAGCCAGCAGAAGCCCGATACACAGCAGGATCGATCCCGCCACATAGGGATTGCGCACCACATCATTGCTGAACATCCGCGACCCCGGGTTGCGAAGGTTGTAAACGAACCACAACTTCCCGAACGCCAGGGTCAGGAACGAAACGGTCACGGCCTGGTGCGGGTCGAGCCCCAGAAGGTACAAAGCCGCGGCAAGGCCCCCAAGCACGCAGGCCGATATCAGCACCGCCCACCCGCCTATGGCGCCCCAATAGTCGCCCGTCAGCACCGGCTCGCTGCGCGGCCGGGGCTTGTTCTGCATGATATCCGGTTCCCCCTGCCCCATGCCCAGCGCCAGGGCCGGGAAGACATCGGTGACAACGTTCAGATACAGAATTTGCAATGGCAGCAGGGGAATCGGAAAATCGTAAAACCCGCCGATGACAGCCGCCGCCACCACAGCAAGCACCTCGGCCACATTTGTGCAGATCATAAACATTACAGACTTGCGGATATTTGCAAAAATAATGCGACCGTATCGCACGGCCGATACAATAGAGCCGAACGCGTCGTCCAGCAACACCATATCGGCTGCCTGGCGCGCGGCATCCGTTCCGCGCCGCCCCATGGCCACCCCGATATCCGCCTTTTTCAAAGCCGGAGCATCGTTGACCCCGTCTCCGGTCATCGCTACGGTCAACCCCTCCTCCTGCATCAACTTGATGAGATGGAGTTTCTGTTCCGGGCTGACCCGGGCGAAAATGCGGGTATCCAAAATCCTGCGCCGGTCCTCTTCCGTCATCTCGTCCGGATCTTTCAGATCTCGCCCGTGAATGACCGAAGGCTCTTCGCTGTCCACCACTCCGGTTTGTCTGGCAATGGCGGCTGCCGTGGCCGGCTGATCGCCCGTGACCATGACCACCCTGATACCGGCTGCCTGACATTCCTCGATGGCGCCGCGCACATCGCCGCGGGCGGGGTCCAAAAGCCCGAACAGGCCGATAAATCGCAAATTCTCGTAGGGCCGGGCCTCGGCGCTCTCTACGATTTTATCCGCGGCGGCAAGCAATCGGAATCCTTTTGACGCCATCTTCTCGGACTTCGCCAGCCATCGATCCCGTGTTTCCTGATCCAATTCCACATCCGGCCCGCCCTCCGCCCGCGCCACATGCGTGCAAACCTCCAGCACCCTCCCCGGCGCGCCTTTCACCGCCACCTCGAACCCGTTTTCGACTTCGTGAAAGGTCGCCATCATCATCTGCTCCGAATCGAACGGCACTTCGCGCACTTCGGGTTTTCGGGCCAACAGTGCGCCTCGTTCCATGCGCAGGAACAGGCCGGCCCTCAGCAGCGCCGTTTCAGTCGGATCGCCCTGTTCCTCTTCCGGCTCCAGGTCTTGGTCCTCATCGCGCATTGAGGCATTGCTGCACAACACCCCGATCTCGATAAGGCGCTGCAACAGAGGATGATCCGCTGCACTGGCCCCATCCCTGCTCTCGAGCGCATGAATCTGCTTGCTCTCCTCATCCAAGATAAAGTCGCCGGCCGGCGTGCTGACCTGGCGCAGCGCCATCCGGTTCTCGGTCAAGGTTCCGGTTTTGTCCGTGAAAATCACCCGCGTGGCCCCCAACGTTTCCACGGCCGGCAGCTTGTTGATCAGCGCGTTGCGACGGGCCATCAGGTGCATGCCGCGCGCCAGGGCAATGGTGGCCACGATGGGCAGCCCTTCCGGAATGGCAGCCACCCCCAAAGCAATCGCGGTCTCGATCATTTTTTGTGGATCACGGCCCACCAGTAATCCGACGGCGGCGATTAGCACGGCGATGCTGATCGTTATCCAGGCCAGACGACGTCCCAGTTGATCGAGCCTTTTCTGCAAGGGCGTGGCTGCCTTTTCTGCACTTTCAGCCATCTCGGAGATACGCCCGAGTTCGGTCCGCATCCCGGTGCCGACCACTACGCCTTGTCCCGACCCTTCCGTGACCGTGGTCCCCCGGTAAAGCATGCAGGTTCGCTCGGCCAGAACAGCATCGGGTTCCACCGGCCCCGTGAGCTTGTAGACCGGCACGCTTTCCCCGGTGAGGGAGGATTCGTTCACGCGCAGGTTGTTGGATTCGAACAGCCGGACATCGGCAGGAGCCAGGTCCCCGCTCTCGAGCACCACCACATCACCGGGCACCAGTTCGGCCGTATCGATTTCCGTTTCCTGCCCCCCGCGGCGAACCCGGATCCTGTCTCCGCTCATTTTCTGCAGGGCTTCCATGGAGCGCACGGCCTTCCACTCGGTTAAAAATCCAATGCCCGCATTCACCAGCAGCACGGCGGCAATGGCGATGCCCTCGGCCCAGTGCTGAAAGGCAAAAGCCACGGCATCCGCGATCAGCAGCACGATGATGACCATGCTTTTGAACTGTAGTGCCAGGATTTCCCAAACGCTCCGCCTTTGCGTCTCCCGCAGAATGTTCGGCCCGTGCCGCCCCAGGCGTTCCCGCACCTGACGGGGAGACAACCCCTGGTCAAGGTCGACCTTCAAATCCTTTTGGACCTGTTCGATGCTCCGAGCGTGATAAGGCGCCTGGCCGTAGTCTGTATGGTTTTTCATCGCCTCTCTCGGCAGTCTCCGGTTCATGGCTGTCCATCCGGCAATAAAGCGTTGGGGAACAAAGGATTTCGGTCCAGAAACGGTCTTTTGTTTTTATCCGGAAACGGTCTTCGGGATCAACCTCGGCGTCCATCTGCGCGTCTTTTGCGGCGGCCTGCAGGCAGCCTCCGCGCGGACGGTTGATTTCCTCGCTATGGTCCAAAGCGGAACCCGGCACAAAGCGGTGGGACTGAGCACCCGAAGGATGTGAAGAAACCGGGACCCGCCCTGCCGGGGTAGGACTGAGCACCCAAGGGATGTGAGGGAACCGGCACCCGCCTCCTTCAAGGGAAGCCCGAAAAAGAACTTGATAATGTTCTATCAACCTATACACTGAGGGAAAACCGTATGGCAACTACAAGAGTCCATGGAATGTCCGCGCATGGCGTCTAGCGCTTGAACCCCCTCGAAAGGATTACACCCCCTCTTAGGGACTCTTTTAGCGAACCGGCCGATTAAGGCCCCGGCAGTCTTCGCGGGCATCACCCGACGGGCGAATGGCTTTGCGGGCGGCTTTGGCCCGGGCCGATCTCCTCCAGGCTGCAGAAACGGCGCTCGTTCATAGAACGTTGCCGGGCCTTGGGGTGAACAAACCCATCTTTTTTTTTGCGGAGCTGCGATTTATGGGGTCGCTCGATCGCTGGAACCAAGCCTGTTTGCGGCAGCAGCAGCCGAAAAGAAACTGGAGACGAAAAATGAGATTTTCAGAGCGCCTGTTCCTGATGTTTGCCACGTTGCTGGTGCTGACCGGATCGGGGCCGGGGTTGGCCCTCGAAAACGGGACCGCGCAAGGCGAGGTGGTCGTTTTTGCCGCCGCGTCCACCACCAATGCCGTCACGGAGATCGCCTATCTCTTCGCGGCCAGGGGGCTGGGGCGTATCACGACGTCCTTCGCTTCTTCCTCAACCCTGGCCAAGCAGATCGCCAGCGGCGCGCCTGCCAATGTCTATCTTTCGGCCAACGAAAAATGGATGGATTTTCTCGAGGAGAAAGGCGCTATTGAAGAGGCCTCCCGGTTCGACCTTCTGGGCAACCGGCTGGTTCTGATCGCGCCTGTGCAAAGTCCGATTCGGACCGTCGATGTGAAAAAGGGATTGGATCTAGCGACCCTTCTGGGCAGGGACGGCCGTCTTTCCACAGGCGATCCGGAGCATGTTCCGGTCGGGATCTACGCCAAGCAGGCCATGGAGAGCCTGGGGCTGTGGGATCAGGTCAAAGACCGCCTGGCGCCCATGAAAGACGTGCGCGCGGCCCTGGTTCTGGTGGAGCGCGCCGAGGCGCCTTTAGGGGTGGTGTATGCCACCGATGCGGCCATCTCCAAGAAGGTGCGGATTGTCGGGGCGTTTCCGTTGGAGAGCCATCCGCCCATCGTCTACCCGGTGGCGGCGGTGGCCGGCCAAAAGACCGACGCAGCTGCCAGGTTCCTGGACTTCCTGGAGACCCCCGAAGCCCGGACGGTGTTTGAAAAATACGGATTCGAAGTCAGGTCATGCAGCTCTGGCATCTGACCGACGTTGAAATCGAGGCCCTTCGGCTGAGCCTGTGGGTGTCGGGGTGGGCCGTAGCGGTCAGTCTGCCGATCGGCATCCTGGTCGCATGGGTTCTGGCGCGGCTGCGCTTTCCGGGCAAAAACCTCCTGGACGGCCTGGTGCATCTGCCCCTGGTGCTGCCGCCGGTGGTCACCGGATACCTGCTGCTGGTGCTGCTGGGACGCAACGGTCTGATCGGGGCGGCGCTCTACAAATACCTGGGCCTGGTATTGGCGTTCAACTGGAAAGGCGCCGTTCTGGCAGCGGCGGCGATGTCGTTTCCCCTGCTGGTGCGGGCCGTGCGGCTCTCCCTGGAAGGTGTGGACCAGGGGCTGGAGGCGGCTGCGCGCACCCTGGGCGCCGGACCTCTGCGGGTCTTTTTCACGGTCACCCTTCCTTTGATGGCCCCCGGCATCATCACCGGGCTGATTCTCGCCTTTGCGCGAAGCTTGGGGGAATTCGGCGCCACCATCACCTTCGTATCCAACATCCGGGGGCAGACCCAGACGCTGCCGTTGGCCCTGTACACCTTGACACAGGTTCCCGAGGGAGAGGTCGGAGCCATGCGCCTTTGCATCCTTTCAGTGCTGATCGCCATGGCGGCCCTGGTTTGTTCGGAAATACTGGCCCGGCGTTTTACCGCCCGCATGAGAGCTTGAGTCGTCGTGGAGATCAAACTCACCCGCAGGCAAGGCGGCTTCCTGGTCGATGCGGCCTTCGAGGGGCCGGAATCGGGGGTGACGGCTCTGTTCGGACCCTCCGGCGCCGGCAAGACATCGCTCATCAGCATGGTGGCCGGCTTGATGCGCCCCGATGCCGGCCGCATACAGGTCAACGGGCTTTGCCTGTTCGATTCGGAGCGGCATATAAACCTGCCGCCCGAGAAACGGCGGATCGGCTATGTCTTTCAAGACGGCCGCCTGCTGCCGCACCTTTCGGTCCGCGGCAACCTGACCTACGGCATGCGCCTGACCCCTGCAAATCGCCGTTTTGTCGCCTTTGACGCCGTGGTGGAGTTGCTTGGCATCGGGCACCTGCTCAACCGCCGGCCGGCCAGGCTCTCCGGGGGCGAAAAACAGCGCGTGGCCATCGGCCGGGCGCTCTTGACCAGCCCGGCCATGCTGCTGATGGACGAGCCGCTTGCCTCGCTGGACGCTTCACGCAAGTCCGAGGTGCTGCCCTTCATCATGCGGCTTTCCCGCGAGTACGCCATTCCCATTCTTTACGTCAGCCACATCATGGATGAAATTCTGAATCTGGCCGATCGCCTGGTCATCATGGACATGGGGCGCGTAGCCGCATTCGGGGACCTCGACGACCTCCTGTCCAGGCCGGAATTGCAGACGCACCTTGGAACGGAAGATTATGGATCGGTGATCTCAGCGGTGGTGGATGAGCCCCTGGACGCTTCAGGCCTTACGCGGCTGCGCTTCGGCGGCCACAGGCTCAAAGTGCCGCCGATGCCGGCAGACCGGGGCGACCAGGTTCGTGTGCGCATCTCCGCCCGCCATGTCGCCGTGGCCCTCCAAGCACCCGAGCGGAGCAGCTTTCAGAACATCTTCCCCGGCAAGGTCGACCAGATATTCGACCACAAAGAGCCCTTCGTCGACGTTCGATTGGATGTCGGCTGCCCCCTGCTGGCGCGCATCAGCCGGCAATCCTTCTTCGACCTGAATCTGAAACCAGGCCAACCGGTGTTCGCCCTCGTCAAGAGCGTGGCCGTATCACTCGGCGCCGTCCATGCGATGCCGGAAGAGAGCAAGGTGCCACCCGTCTGACAGGCCGCCACCGATGGGGCGCTCGGAAAGCCCGGAGAAAATGGCTCTCTGCCAGCCGCCGAGCACGTACTCGACCGGGGCAAAAGCCTTTTTCGGATCGTTTTCAAAGGCCTCCGGGAAACCGAGGTCCGAAACGGCACCCTGGTCCTTCTTCTGGTGGGCGATGCGGTATAACTTGAACAACTGGGACCTGCAGGGACTCCACGACTATTCCGCGGGCTGGGACATCCACGAGCGGCGGGACAACCTCCTCCATCCTCACCCGGGGATCTGGCCGGATGACGGCAGCCGCCTGTCCGCCCTTCTCGGAGACATCCGCCAGAAGATCGGCGCGGACGCACCCTTTCGAAGGCTTTTCTGCCTGAGCTGCCTCGCCGCAGCGATCCTCGCCCCGGAAAGACGCCGCCCGGAGCTGACCAGCGCCCTCTCATCCCACACCTCCCCTGCCGCTCTCGGACTGGCCTTCCTCGATTGGGACCATTTCTGTGCATGGAGATGGGTGGGAATCCCGCTGGTGCTTTCCCGACCGCAGGAGAGCGCGGGAGAGGTGCGCTAGGCGATGGTCGGCTTCTCCGAAAAACCGGCCGGGCCCGCATGCCTTGCTGGGCGAGTTTCGATGGGCGTCTGAGGAGGGTTAGATTGGTGAAAAAGGAGCCGGGCCCGGCATGCCTTTGTGGGTCCGCAACCGCATGGATGCGACGGTCTGGGGCAGAGCCTTTTCAGGCCGAATCGAAAAGGCTCTTGACGC